>JAOTYW010000104.1 GCA_029861705.1 Flavobacteriaceae bacterium | reverse complement strand
ATACCTGGATTACCTGATGTATGCCATTCAAGTGCTTTCCGATGATTTAGCAACCTTGTTATACCGGACCGTCGGCAAGCAAAAAGCACCATTGATCGTAAGAACCAGAGGACATAGATTAGAGGGTATTTGGCATTCTGGCTCTCAAATGGGCGGATTGATACACTTACTGAGAGGCATGTATATCCTGGTTCCTAGAAATATGACCAAGGCAGCAGGCTTTTATAATACCTTGTTACAATCCGATGAACCTGCATTGGTAATTGAATGCCTGAATGGTTACAGGCTAAAAGAGGCGATACCTCAGAATCTGTCTGAGATCTGTACCCCAATTGGCGTTGTAGAAACAGTTAAAGAAGGGAAAGATATTACCTTGTTATCTTATGGCTCAACCTTGCGCATTGTCCAGGAAGTGGCGGAAGATCTTATGGATATAGGAATAGATGCAGAAGTAATAGATGCCCAATCTCTCTTGCCATTCGATCTTGGTCATGAAACGGTAAAAAGCCTGAAAAAGACCAATAGATTGATGATAATAGATGAAGACGTCCCCGGTGGCTGTTCTGCATATTTATTACAACAAATACAGGAAGTTCAGGGAGGATTTCAATATTTGGATTGTCCTCCTGAAACCTTAACTGCCAAATCTCACAGGCCAGCTTATGCCACGGATGGCGACTACTTTTCTAAACCCAATGCAGAAGATATTTTTGAAAGGGTCTACAAGGTGATGCACGAAAGTAATCCTGCAGATTATCCCGAATTGAGATAATTCAAGATAATCCACAGGTTTAATCTCTTTTAGACTTAGTTTTTTATTGTTGGTTCCATTTCAGGGATCGTTGGCTTCTTAGGCTTACCATCCGCATCGATCTCAATAATTGCATCAAAACCTAATTCGTCCAATTTGTTCACGATCTTCGCTCTGTCGCCTACCATAAACCAATTTACCTCACTCGGTTTGACAACTTGCTTACTCACGTTGATAACATCATTCACGGATAGATTTCGAACATTTTCATCATATTTCTGATAGTAATCATCAGCGAGGCCATATCGCACTATGGTTGAAAGGGAATTATTAACTGCACTATTAGTCTCCCACTGCCCGGGTAATTTGAGAATTTGATTTGTTTTCACCTTCTCTAATTCCGCGGAAGTTGCAGGTCTGGTGCTGATAAACTCAGAGATCTCCTTGCGCAATTCTGTTACACTCTCTGCCGTCTTATCCGTTTGTACTGGAGCATAAACGATAAATGGTCGTTCTTCACGAGCCCCTAAAACGAATCCGCCTGCTCCGTAAGACCAGTGTTTGTCTTCACGAAGATTCATATTGATCCTGGATGTAAAGTCGCCTCCCAATATGCTGACCATTTGACCAAGGGCAATCTCGGATAGGTCTCCATATTTTTCAGTCAAATGCCCGGCAATAATTACTGATTGTTGAGATTCTGGCCGATCCATTAAATACAAGGTATTACTTGTATTTGTTTGTGGAGCGCTGAATGTTATTGTAGGCACATCTCCTTTTTTCCATTTCCCGAGGGATTTCTCCAGGGCAGATGTAAGCTCACTGATGCTCAAGTCTCCTGTCACCACCAAAGTAGCATTATTAGGTTTCATCCAGGTATCGTAGAAGTTTACGACATCCTCGCGAGTTAGCCCTGCTACAGTTTCCTCATAGCCGCTACCAGTAAAAGGATTGCTATAAGGATGGCCTTCCCCATATAGAAACTTATTCATAACCCGCAGGGCCATCGATATGGGCTGTGCCTTCTCTTTTTTAATGTTATTTATCTGTTCGGATTGTAAGCGTGTAAATTCCTGTTCCGGAAAGGCTGGATTAAGAATTACATCTCCATACAAATCAAGACTTGCAAGCAGACTAGGTTTAAGTGTGTTCAAATACACACTTGATATGTCCTGATTTGAAAATGTGGAAATGCTTGCGCCCAATAATTGTAGTTTTTCATTTATTTCCAGCGATGTTAAGTCCTTAGTTCCCTCATCCAATAAATTCATTGCCAGGGCAGCAGTTCCGGGTTTGGCCAGATGATCTGTCTTATACCCGGCATCAACCATCAAATTCATGACAATGGTCGGCACACCGGTTCGCTGAGCCAAAACTACATCTAAGCCATTAGATAAAGTTGCTCTCTGGAGGTCAGGGAAGGAAGAACTTTTCGGACTTCCCAGCGCTGGCAATGTAGAGCGGTCCACGGTCGTAGGCGTAACCTCATATTCCGGAAAAGGATTGCAAATTAAAGTATGCTTCCCTCTGGTCAACCATTTCTTAGCTGTTTTTTGAATATCAGCTACTGTTGCGTCTTCCACATATTTGAGTACTGTCTTATAATAACCTGCATCCCCAAAATAGGTTTCATTGGAAGCAAGGATATCTGAAACTCCTCCAAAACCTCCAATGCGCTCTAATCCTTTTATAAAGCTGGCAAAGTACGCTGATTTAACCCGACTCAATTCAGCCTCAGTCGGGCCGTTTAACGCTAATTCTTCGATTAGGTTCCACAGTTGTTTTTTAACGCCGGCAACATCTTCTCCCGGCTTGACATTAGCCCATGTGATAAAATTACTACTGATCTCGCTACTCGCCTGAAAGGATACTACAGTACTGGCAACCTGATCTTCATATACCAGCTTCTTATATAATCTTGAATTCTTTCCGCTCGTTAATATCGCAGAAATCAAATCAAAATGAATGTCTTCGCGATCTCCAAAACGAGGTGTATTCCATGCAAACAAAACTCGGCTTTCAGGCACTCTGTCCTGATAAACCTGATATGTATCGCCATTATGAACAGGAATGTTCATCTCCTGACGTTCAATTGTCGGCCCACTTGGAATATCCCCAAAATAAGTTAATACTTTCTGATACACTTCCTGAGGTTCTATATCCCCGGCAACTGCAACCACGGCATTCGCTGCGCCATAGTAGCTTTTAAACCACTCCTGCACATCTTCCAGGCTTGCTGCGTTCAGATCGGCCATTTCACCGATCACTGTCCAACTATACGGATGACCCTTTGGATACATTGCCTTGGTTAAATAATTCCATTGCTTTCCATAAGGTTGATTTTCTCCTTGCCTTTTCTCATTTTGAACCACGCCGCGCTGTTCATCCAATCTAGCCTGATCAATGGCGCCAAGTAAATGCCCCATCCTATCAGATTCAAGGAAGAGCACCTGGTCTAAGGCGGATACCGGAACATTTTGGAAATAGTTGGTCCGATCCGAATTCGTCGTGCCATTCAGATCAGTTCCTCCTATTCGTTCCAATGCCTGGAAATAATCATCATTGAAGTTTTCACTCCCGTTAAACATCAAGTGTTCAAACAAATGAGCAAAACCACTTTTTCCTGGTTTTTCATTTTTTGACCCAACATGGTACCACACATTGACTGCCGCAATAGGAGCTTTGTGATCTTCATGCACTAAAAGCGTGAGTCCGTTTGGAAGGACAAATTTTTCATAGGAAATTTCTATGTCGCTGGCCTTAAATTCAAAGCCCTGGCTTACACCGGTTTGCGCAACCAGCAACACGATAATAATTGCTAAAAATCTTTTCATGACTACTGTTATTTTGATTTTTTAAATATCCAATAAATATAGTTCATATTGACCGCTGTCACAATTCATTTATCATTTCATATTTTGTAGTGTATTTAAGCAAGATAGCAGCTAATAAAAAGTGAATGGACGATATTAAACAGCAGTATAAATTTTTGGAGGATGCTTACAAATTAGAGGTGCTTTCTATTGAGCGTCTGATGGGTTATGAAATTGCTACCTATAAGGTTACTACTGCTTCGGGGAAGTTTATACTTAAGAAATTTCCAAAAGTAACAGAACACTATGCTAAAGTCAGGCACGAAAATCTTGTTCTCGATGCCCTCGTGGGGGGAGTAAGCTGTCAGATCCCTGAGATATACCCCAGCCTTACAGGTGAAAAGATCATAGAATTTGATAAGGATATTTACCGGTTACAGACTTATTTGGAAGGCGACTTCCTTGCAGAACAAAACCCTTCAGAATCAATGCTATCTCACTTAGGTCGTGTACTGGCCGAAGTAGATGCGGCATTACTCAAATCCGAGCTTCCCGGCCCTCCCTCGTATGCAAGAGAATGGGATCTGAGAAATGCACTCGAAAATGTCCCGCTATTAGAGGAAGTCGGATCCGTGTCAATGCGCCGACTAATATCCTATTTCTTATTCCAATTTAAAGAGATGGTTTTGCCTCACGCTTTCAAATTTCCATCTCAATTAATCCATGGGGATGCCAACGACTGGAACGTACTGACAAGCGATAACCAAATTAATGGGCTTATAGATTTTGGAGATATGTGCTATAGTTGGCGTATCAATGAGTTAGCTATTGCCCTGGCATATGCGATTATGGGTGCAGAGGATATGTTAGGAGCTGCTTCACTTCTGATCTCAGCTTATTGTGAAAAAACACTTCTTGAAGAGGTTGAGATCGATAGTCTTTATTACCTGATCGCGGCACGTTTGTGCACTACTTTATGTCATGCGGCTAAATCACAACGCCTGGATCCTGATAACAAATACCTTGTTATATCACAGAAGCCCGCCCAGGACCTGCTGAAAAAGTGGATCCGCATCAATCCCATCAAAGCTCAAAATGTATTTAGGGATGCAGCCGGACTGCCAGAAAAACAGCAACCCAAAGTAACAGAACTCGGCAAAGAAAGGGCATCATTCTTTAGTCATTCTTTATCCTTATCATATGAAGACCCCATACCGATGTATAAGTCAGCATTGCAATATATGTACGACTATGAGGGGAATACTTATCTGGATGCCTATAACAATATAATGCTAGCCGGACATAGCCATCCGGATGTTGTCAAGTCTGGCCAGGATGCAATGGCCAGGCTGAATACCAATACACGTTACTTATACCCTGAGCTAAATAGCTATGCAAACAAACTTCTGGGAAAATTCCCACCTAGCCTAAACAAAGTCTTCTTTGTAAATTCTGGTAGTGCTGCAACGGACCTGGCATTGCGACTCGCACGTACATTTACCGAACGAAAAAATATAATGGTTCTTGAAGAAGGGTATCATGGCAATACACAAGCTGCTATTGAGATCAGTCACTACAAATACAGTAAACCAGGTTCGATCGGAAAATCTGAACATATTGTCGAAACAGCATTGCCTAATGCATTTGCTTTGGCACCTGAATTAAGGGAAAATGCCGGTCGCTATTATTCCCGCCTAGCACAAGAGGCAATTATATCTAAGCAAGGAACCCTTGGTGCATTTATCGCAGAACCTATTGTTGGTTGTGGAGGACAAGTGCCCCTGCCGGAGGGTTATTTACCTTATGTATATAAGGCCATTCGAGATCAGGGTGGTATATGCATATCTGATGAAGTACAAGTAGGTTTCGGCCGCTTAGGTAGTAGTTTCTGGGGATTTGAAATGTACGGCGTCATTCCTGATATTGTGATATTGGGTAAACCCATGGGGAATGGTCATCCTATTGGAGCTGTGGTGACTAGCGAAGAAATTACTGATAAATTTGCCGAAGGCCCAGAATTCTTCACTTCCTTTGGTGGGAATCCGGTAAGCTGTGCTATTGGAGAAGCAGTACTGAATGTTATTGAAAGAGAATCCCTTCAACGGCATGCCAAAGAGGTCGGAGATTATTTTAAAAAAGAACTCGTAGCCCTAAAAGTTTCAAATAGCGCTATTGGTGATATTCGTGGAGAAGGACTCTTTCTAGGTATAGAAATGGTCGATAAGAATAATTTACCAGATGGCGGCCTGGCAAATCATGTAAAAAATTTTCTACGAAAAAATTTGATCCTATCTAGCACAGATGGCCCTCATGATCAAGTAATTAAGATAAAACCACCACTATGCTTTAGCCTAGAGAACGTAGATGAATTTATAAGTATTTTCCAGAAAAGTTTAGCAGCGTATCAGCATAAGTAAACAAAATATCATACTTTTATTTGGTAACCAATTCTAAATTACAATGGCTAATACATTGAAAAAGCATATCGGCTTAGCTCTTTTACGTATTGTTCCCTCGGCCTTATTACTCACTCACGGAATCCCTAAGTTCCAGAAACTTATTGGTGGCGATTTTGAATTTGCAGACCCTCTGGGCATCGGTGCAACACCCACTTTATTCCTGGCAGTGCTCGGGGAATTTATTTGTCCGATCCTGTTGATCCTGGGTTTCAAGACCAAGTGGGCCGCAATACCGCCTGCACTGGTTATGGCTGTAGCAGCCTTCGTTGTGCATTCGGCAGATCCCTTTGGCGTTAAAGAAAAAGCTCTCCTATTCTTAGGATTCTTTATTGTGATCTTTTTACTGGGGCCCGGGAAATATAGTTTGGACAAGGAATAAATCAGACAATCTTTGCGAGCATTTCTTTCAGCAGATCCGAATGTGACATCTGAGAGGCTCCGACACCCTTGCCTTTTAGATCTAACTCCCTCAAAGCACTTACGATCTCAGTAGATCGTCTCATGGAATAATTACGCGCTGCCGTCTGATATTCGTTGACAAAATATGGGTTTATGCGCAGTGCACTCGCTACGGTTTTGGGGTTGTGATCATGTAATCCGTGATACTGTAATAATTGAGAAAAGAAATTATGTAGCAAAGAGAGGGTGACTACAAAGGGGTTTTCTCGTGGGTTCTGTGCAAAATATCTAACGATCCTGGATGCTTTTAAGATATCCCGTTCTCCTATGGCCTTTTTCAATTCAAAATTATTGAAATCCTTGCTGAACCCTATGTGGTACTCAATGGCTTCCGGACTAATCTCAGACCCTTTTTCCAAAACAAGCATTAGCTTTTCTAATTCATTACTAATCCGACTCAAGTCCGTTCCCAAAAATTCTACCAGTAACACGCTGGCCTTGTGGGTGATCGTATAGCCTTTGCCCTTCAGGAAACTCCGTATCCAATCCGAAACCTGGTTCTCATATAATTTCTTGCTTTCAAAAAGAATCGCATTGTTCCCAAGCAGCGTTTTGTATAATTTCTTGCGCTTATCCAGCTTTTTGTATTTGTAGCAAAATACTAATAGGGTTGATTCTTGTGGCTGTTCGGCATAAGAGACTAACTGCTCTATGGTACGAGACAAATGCTGGGCTTCCCTGACAATAAGAACTTGTTTCTCGGCCATCATCGGATATCGCTTTGCATTGGAGATCACTTCGTCTAAACTGGTATCCTTCCCATATAAGATCATTTGGTTGAATCCCCGTTCTTCTTCACTCAAAACGTTATCACCGATATACGAGGCAATTTTGTCAATGAAATACGGTTCATCCCCAAATAAGAAATAGATGGGATGAAAGATCCCCTGACGGATGTTTGATACAATTTGCTTAACTTCTTCCATTAATTCAGATTAGCCTAAAGGGCATGCAAGCACTCAATTTCAGGCCTTATTCATTCCGGTTTAAAAATAAGGAAAATAAGCCCCTCATTTTTGATGAAATTCGGAAAAAATTTGTGGCACTTCAACCGGAAGAATGGGTGCGCCAGCATGTACTGCATTTTCTTATCTATGACAAAGGCTATCCGAGGAATCGAATACAGGTAGAAAAACAAATCAAGGTTAACACTCTGACCAAAAGATTTGATATTATTGTCTACCAACCCAATGGAAGCATACAGCTGTTGGTTGAGTGTAAATCCCCGTCAACAGCCATAAAACAAGAGGTTTTCGATCAGATTGCCCAATATAACCGGACACTAAAGGCAAATCTCCTGATAATTACCAATGGTCTGGATCATTATTTCTTCAGGGTAGATGTCGAAAATGAAAAATATGATTTCATACAAGATATTCCTGATTTAAGCCTTTAATTTGCAGTCGTTTTGAAACTAGCGATCGTCATACTCAATTGGAACGGGGTTAAGCTCCTAAAGGAATATCTTCCAAAGGTTATTTCTTATAGTCCTGATGCGGAGATCATTGTAGTGGATAATGATTCCACCGATGGTTCTGTAGACATGATCCGATCCGAATATCCCAATGTCCGCTTAGTATTACATAGCACTAACGAGGGCTTTGCCAAAGGCTATAATCTAGGGTTGCAACAAGTGGATGCCGATCTGTACTGCCTGTTAAATTCCGATGTTGAAGTAACGGAAGGATGGCTCCCCCCTATTTTACAATTTTTTGATGAACATCCGGAAGCAGCTATCCTTCAACCAAAAATTTTAGATTTAAAAAATCCTGGATATTTTGAATATGCAGGGGCAGGAGGCGGTTTTCTTGACGCCCTGGGCTATCCTTTTTGCAGAGGTCGGATCTTTCAATCTATCGAAGAGGATAAAGGTCAGTACGACGATAACCGAGAGATATTTTGGGCCACAGGGGCATGTATGTTTATTCGCAAGGAAGTATTTCATTCCCTGGGCGGGTTTGATGAAGACTATTTCGCCCATCAGGAAGAAATTGATCTTTGTTGGCGCGCTCGTAACCTGGGGCATAAGGTATTTTATGTCGGTGAATCTCACGTGCTGCACCTGGGTGGATCTACTTTATCTAATATGGATCCCCGTAAAACGTATTTGAATTTCAGGAATTCCTTATTCTCTATCACCAAAAATCTGCCAAAAAGAAGAGCTTTTATTTTAATATTATTCCGACTTCTGCTGGATTTTATAGCCGGTATTAGATTTGTACTACAATTCAAAGTGGCACACTGTATAGCTATTGTTCACGCTCATATTAGTTACTATGTTCGTTTGAGAAGAATGCTGAGGAAACGAAATAATACCCAATATTTAAAAAAATACCATGTTATAAAATCCATTGTATGGGCCCATTACGTACTTGGTATAAAGGAATTTAACATTTTAGTAAAAGATTAACTAATTTCGTTAAACGACGGGCTGTGAATTCACATAATTTTGCCCCGGAAGCGCATAAAGATTACTCACGTATTAAATAAGAACCATATCATGAAAAAAAGTACGATTGCATTATTAGGCATCGCCGTTTTACTGTCTTCCTGTGTATCACAGAAGAAATATGCGGAACTTGAAGCCAGGCAACAAGAAACTCAAGACCTACTCAATTCAGCAACTGTTAAGCTAAATACTTGCCTGGAAGAAAAAGCAACAGCTGACGCTCGC
>JAOTYW010000103.1 GCA_029861705.1 Flavobacteriaceae bacterium | reverse complement strand
GAATGATTTCTGGCCGTTCGTTGTCGTTGCTTCTTATCTACGACTGCTTTCAAACCAGCATTAGGGTCCTTTGGTAAGGACTTCGCAAAATGAACGGTCTCGTTATTTTCCTTCTTGGTGTCTACAATATATACTACATCGCCACCCGGGCCTTCCAAATAACCCTTGTCCCCAACTTGTCCCCCTCCTTCAGCGTAAAAAGGTGTGCGATTGAATACCAATTGATATTGATCTCCTTCTTTCTGGGAACGCAATTTTCTGTATTTCACTAAAGAGACATCTGCCTCCAGCAATTCATATCCAATAAATTCCTGGGTATTGTCTTTTTCAAGGATCACCCAGTCTTCCTTGGAGACTTCTGAAGCAGCTCTTGACCTGCTTTTTTGAGCCTCCAGCGCAGCATTAAATGTTGCTTCGTCCAAACTCAGGCCGCGTTCCTCCAATATCAAGGCCGTAAGATCTTTAGGAAAGCCAAAGGTGTCATACAATTCAAAAGCCTTTTCTCCACTGATCACTTGCCCATCCGTATTTCCTATCACATTTTCCAGCAAGACTAATCCCTGGTCCAGTGTTTTCAAGAAGGAATGTTCTTCTTCTCGTATCACATTTTCTATGAGTTGTCTTTGCTCTTTTAATTCCGGATAGGCCTCGCCCATGGTTTTGGAGAGTGTCTCTACTAATTTATGAATGAATGGATCTTTCAACTCAAGAAAAGTAAACCCATACCGGATCGCCCTTCGAAGGATGCGACGTATCACATAGCCTGCTCCTGTATTACCCGGCAATTGACCATCTGCAATTGCAAACGACACTGCGCGTAGATGATCTACTATAACCCGCATGGCCATAGAGATCTCTTCAGAAGCATCGTATTTTTTCTTTGAGAGGGTTTGCACCCGATCTATTAAAGGAAGGAACAAGTCGGTATCATAAGAGGAATTCTTCCCCTGCAGGACCATGCAAAGTCGCTCAAAACCCATCCCCGTATCAATATGTTTATCTGGTAATTCTTCAAGCTTGCCATTTGCCTTTCGATTGTATTGGATAAATACAAGATTCCAGAGTTCTATGACTTCCGGATGGTCCTTATTGACCAGATCGGCTCCGGGTGTTTTTTCCTTCTCGCTTTCTGCCCGTATGTCAACATGAATCTCTGAACATGGGCCACAGGGACCCTGATCTCCCATCTCCCAGAAATTATCTTTCTTATTCCCCATGAGGATCCGGGATTCAGGCAGGATCTTCTTCCAGAGGTTAAAAGCTTCTTCGTCCCGTTCTAACTGATCAGCATCATCACTTCCCTCAAATACGGTCACATATAGATTCTCTTTCTCGATCCCATATACCCCGGTCAATAATTCCCAGGCCCAGGCAATGGCTTCTTCTTTAAAATAATCACCAAAACTCCAGTTACCGAGCATCTCGAACATGGTATGGTGATAGGCATCTTTTCCGACCTCTTCGAGGTCATTGTGTTTTCCGCTTACCCTAAGACATTTTTGGGTATCCGCAACTCTGGGTTCAGCTGCCTGGCTTAGCCCTAAAAAGTATTCTTTGAATTGGTTCATCCCGGCATTCGTAAACATGAGTGTCGGGTCATCCCTCATAACCATAGGGGCTGAGGGAACGATCTTATGAGCCTTCTCTTGAAAAAAGTCGAAGAATTTAGCGCGTATCTCCTTGGAAATCATTAGCTAAAGGCACGCTAATTTAAATTTTAACGTTTTATACAAAACAATGTTTATATTTGCTTTGTTCTGTTCAAGCGCACGCACAAAAATAGGATAAAATCCAAACATGTCTAAGGTAAAATACTATTACGATCCGGATACTCTTTCATACCGGAAGATAGAGCCTAAAAAATCCCGCAAATACAGGAATATGTTCCTGTTCTTTTTGGCTGCCACCCTTTTTGGTTCTCTTGGATTAGTGCTACTTCTCAATACGAATTTTGTCAATACACCCAAAGAGTTATCCCTGCAACGGGAAATGAATAATTATGAACTCCAATTTGATCTGTTGAATAAGAAAATGCAACAGATCGAGCAGGTACTTACCAATATTGAAGACCGCGATAACAATATATACCGACTCTATTTCGAGGCTAATCCAATTCCGGAAGAGCAGAGACGTGCCGGCTTTGGTGGTGTAAACAGGTATAAATCCCTTGAAGGCTACAACAATTCTGATATGATCATCTCTTCAACCCAGAGATTAGACATCATTCAAAAGCAATTAGTCATCCAATCAAAATCCCTGGATGAGATCACCAAGTTAGCCGAAGAAAAAGAAAATCTCTTGGCCGCTATTCCGGCCATCCAACCAATCAATAATGATGATCTTGCTCGCATGGCTTCCGGCTTCGGCTGGCGTTCTGATCCATTTACCAAAGCACGTAAAATGCACTGGGGAATGGACTTCACTTCGCCGCGCGGAACGCCAATTTATGCAAGTGGAGATGGGGTTATATCCCGGGCAGACAACAGTGCTTCCGGTTATGGAAAACATATTCGCATTGATCACGGCTATGGATACATCACTTTGTACGCGCATCTCAGCAAGTATAATGTTAAGAAAGGTCAGAAAATTAAGCGAGGAGACCTGATTGGTTTTGTGGGTAGTACGGGTCGCTCACAGGCGCCGCATTTACACTACGAGGTTTTTAAAGACGGAAACCGGATAGACCCAATTAACTTCTATTATGGCAGTTTATCCGCGAAAGAATTTGAGAATATGCTCAAATACGCTAAACAGGAGAATCAATCCTTGGATTAATGCACATAGAACTTCCTGAAAAACGCTATTATGGTATTGGCGAAGTAGCCAAGGCATTTGACGTGAATACATCCCTTATCCGGTTTTGGGAAAAAGAATTTGACGTCATCCAGCCAAAAAAGAATGCCAAAGGAAACCGGAAATTTACCCCCAAAGACGTAAAAAACCTGCAACTCATTTTCCACCTGGTTAAAGAGCGTGGCTTTACGCTAGAGGGGGCGAAAACACAACTGAAAGAAAGCAGACATAAGACACTTTCTAATTTCGATATCATTCATAAATTAGAACATGTCAAGACAGAACTGCTAAAGATAAAATCGCAACTCTAATTTAATAATACATCTCAAATGAAAAAATGGTTAATTCCGGTGATCATCCTGGCGGTTATCGCATTTGGTCTCTATCAGTGGGCAGTTGGTTTTAATAATACAGCTGTAGAATATGAAGCGAATGCTAAAACGGCCTGGGCCGACGTGGAAAGCACCTATCAGCGCAGGAATGACCTGATCGGCAACCTGGTAAAAACGGTACAGGGAGCTGCCGATTTTGAACGCACTACCCTCAGAGAGGTTATAGAAGCCCGGTCAAAAGCTACAGCCACGACTATTGATGCTAATAATATTACACCTGAAGCATTGGCTCAGTTTCAACAAGCGCAAACCGGCTTATCTTCGGCCTTGTCTCGTCTCTTGGTAACGATAGAACGCTATCCGGATCTTAAAGCCAATCAAAACTTTTTGGAATTACAAGCACAATTGGAAGGAACAGAGAATCGTATCAATGTGGCCAGGGACCGTTTTAATGAAGCTGTCAATATTTACGATATCCACACTACTAAGTTCCCTGGAAAATTACTGGCCGGTCTGTTTGGCTTTGAAGAAATGCCGCGTTACTCTGCAGATCCCGGATCAGAAGACGCGCCGGATGTGAATTTCGAATTTAACTAGCCATGGCAGACTCCGGGGTAGAAGCCTTTTTAACAGCCCGGGAAGAACAAGATATCATTCTTGCCATTCTCGAAGCTGAAATGGATACGTCCGGAGAGATTCGCGTACATCTTGAATCCAGCGCCCATACAGATCATTACACCCGCGCCCAGGAAGTTTTTCATGTGTTGAAAATGGACAATACCCGCCAGCGCAATGGCGTCTTAATCTATGTAGCCGTAGCAGATCACAAATTTGTCATTTATGGCGATGAAGGTATTGACCAGGTTGTCCCGGACGACTTTTGGGATACGACCCGCGATGTGATGGCCGACTATTTTCAGAAAAGAGCTTTCAAAGACGGAATTATTGCCGGTATCCGCTCTGCAGGACAAGAATTAAAAGCACATTTCCCCTGGGGTGCCGATGACCGTAATGAACTACCCGATGCGATCACTAAGAGCTAGCATTTTAACCGGTTTCCTATTATGCGCTGTTGCACTCAGTGCACAATTTGACATTCCCGAAAAACCGGAGCTACAGACATCGGTCTACGATTATATACAGTTGTTGAGTTCCGTTGAGAAAGCAAGCCTTGAGCAAAAACTGATCAACTATGCCGATAGTACCTCTACCCAGATCGTTCTGGCTATTATTTCATCTACGGAGGGCGAGGATATTAACTATCTGGGGGCCAATTGGGGCCATAAATGGGGTATTGGGCAGGAAAAAGAAGACAATGGGATTCTGATCCTCCTGGCTAGGGACGATCGCAGGATTGGTATCAATACGGGATACGGTGTAGAGGGTGCTTTGCCGGATGCCTTGAGCAAACGCATCATAGAAAATATAATCATCCCTGAATTCCGCAATGGCGACTATTATGCAGGTCTGGACAAAGGCGCCGATGCCATTTTTTCTGCGCTGAAAGGTGAATTTAAGGAAGAGCAAAATTTTAGTGACGGTCCCTCACGCTTTCCCTTTGAGATCTTTCTCCCCTTTATCATCTTTATTATCCTGATGATCATATTTGCTGCCAATAGAAATAAGAACAATCGAGGTGGACGTGGTGGACGCAAAAAAGGTCTGGACCTTTGGGATATTATAATCCTAAGTAATATGGGTCGCGGTGGTTATAAAGGCTCCTCCGGAGGCGGAGGCTTTGGAGGTGGTAGCTTTGGTGGAGGCGGCTTTGGCGGAGGCTTTGGAGGCGGTGGCTTTGGAGGTGGTGGTTCCTCTGGAGGCTGGTAACTTACTTCTTGCGCATATAAATAGTCACAGGTACTCCCGTAAAATCAAAATGCTCCCGGATCTGATTTTCCAAAAACCGCTTGTACCCATCTCTTACATATTGAGGCAGGTTGCAGAAAAAGGCAAATTGTGGATAGTTCGTAGGTAGTTGTGTGATGTACTTGATCTTCACATATTTCCCTTTATAGGAAGGAGGCGGTGTGCGCTCAATGATAGGCAACAACACATCGTTTAGCTTGCGCGTAGGTATCCGTTTGCTTCTATTCTGATACACCTCAACAGCTGTTTCGATCGCCTTAAAAATTCGCTGCTTATTCAAAACAGACATGAAGATAATAGGTACATCTGTAAAGGGTTCAATGGCTTGTTTGATTTTTTGGGTATAGGCTTTTACGGCATGGGTATCCTTATCTACCATATCCCATTTATTTGCCAGGATCACAATTCCCTTATTATTTCGATGGGCCAGCCAAAAGATATTTTCTACCTGTCCGTCAAAGCCACGCGAAGCATCAAAAAGTAGCAAGCACACATCGCAATGTTCTATAGCCCGAATAGAGCGCATAACAGAATAGAATTCCAGATCTTCTTTCACTTTGGATTTTCTGCGGATCCCTGCCGTGTCAACCAGGTTGAATTCAAAACCAAATCGATTGTAAGCAGTATCAATACTATCACGGGTTGTTCCGGCTATGTCTGTAACTATATAGCGTTCTTCTCCAATCAAGGCATTGATAAAGGAAGATTTTCCCGCATTCGGCCTCCCTACTACAGCAAATCGAGGTAAATCGGTTTGATCCTCAACCTGATCTGGTAATATTTCTACCAAAGCGTCCAGCAAATCCCCAGTGCCGCTGCCATTTATACTGGATACGGAATAATATTCGCCCAGGCCCAAATTGTAGAATTCTACGGCATCGTCTGTACGCTTGGCACTATCAACTTTGTTAACAACCAGAAATACAGGTTTTTTTACTTTCCGAAGTAAGGTGGCTACATCCTGATCCATGCCGGTGATGCCCGTTTCTACATCGACCATAAAGAGTATAGCATCTGCTTCCTCGATCGCCAATTCTACCTGCTTATCGATCTCCTGTTCAAAAATATCATCACTTCCTACTACATAACCTCCGGTATCGATCAGGGTGAATTCCTTGCCATTCCAATCACTCTTACCATAGTGCCTGTCGCGTGTTACCCCGCTTGTAGCATCCACAATAGCTTCCCTCCGCTGGATCAAGCGGTTAAAGAAAGTGGATTTCCCCACATTCGGTCTTCCAACTATGGCAACTATGGCACCCATGGTTCAAAATTAATGCACAAAGGTAGTATTATGCACCGGATAAATTTTACTACCTTTTTAAGACATTTTAGGCAAATGAAACCATTACCCAATGAGATCATTCTACGGCCCCGGTTCCAACGCATACTGGAGAGAAATAAGGAAGGATATTTACAGGCTTTTGAAATAGCCAAGCAAGCGCCTTTCCTGATCAAAAGAGTAGATGATCATGTCTTTATTAAGTTCAATAAGCAAGAGGTGCATTTTTGGTCGCCCCAACTGCAGTTGGAAATTACGGACGACTTTGATGAAGAAACCAAGCTTTTCGGATTATTTGGGCCTAATCCTACCTTGTGGACCTTTTTTATGTTCTTGCATTTTGGCGTGGCCACCCTCTTTGTCATTTTCGGAATTTGGGCCTATTCCAGTGCGGCACTGGACAAGCCTTATACCTGGCAAGTCGTAGCCATGTGTTTTATGATCCTTTTCTGGTTTGCTTTCTATGTCTTCGGCAGGCTGGGTAAAAAGAAAGGAAGGCCACAGATGAACCAGTTATACGATTTTATGAATGGGGTGCTTACAAAAACTGATCAGGACTTATAGCCGAATCGCCTTAGCTGCCCCGGTGTGTTTCGCCAATTTTTGGCCACTTTAACCACCAATTCCAAAAAAACTTGTTTCTCGAAAAATGCTTCGAGGTCTTTTCGCGCTTCAACACCTACTCTTTTCAAAGCACTGCCTTTATGGCCGATAAGAATTCCTTTTTGTGTCTCCCTTTCGACCAGGATGATAGAACGGATACGGATGATCTTTTCTTCTTCAAAAAATTCTTCAGTTACGATCTCCACAGAATAGGGAATCTCCTTTTTGTAGTGTTTTAAGATCTTCTCCCGTATGGCCTCGTTGACAAAAAAGCGTTCAGGTTTATCAGTCAACTGATCTTTTGGGAAGAAAGGCGGACTTTCGGGTAGCAGGCTTATGATACGATTCAACACTTCAGTCACATTAAAGTTCTGCAATGCGGATATTGGGAATATCTCAGCTTTGGGAAGTTGTTCACTCCAATACATAACCTGATCTTCCAGTTGCGCCTGATCACTCAAGTCGATTTTATTGATCAACAGCAGGACGGGAACTTTACTCTCCTGGATCTTTTTGAAAAGGGCTTCATCTTTGAGCGTTTTCTCACCGATCTCAATCATATAAAGTAGGATATCGGCATCTTCAAAAGCATTTTTTACAAAATCCATCATGGATTCCTGCAGCTTATAAGCCGGTTTAATGATACCGGGTGTATCAGACAGCACTAGCTGGAAATCATCGCCATTTATGATGCCGAGAATCCGATGGCGTGTTGTTTGCGCCTTGGATGTTATGATAGAGAGTTTTTCCCCTACGAGCGCATTCATCAAGGTTGATTTCCCCACATTGGGATTGCCAACAATATTTACAAATCCTGCTTTATGCTCTCCCATGGGCTTTCTCTTTGAGGTATTTTTTCATAGCCCGGTTCACTCTCGGAGCCAGGTATAATACAGCAATCATATTGGGGATCACCATCAATGCATATGAGAGGTCGATCAGGTTTTTGACCAATTCCAATGAAGCTACGGCTGCAAAGACGATCATGATAACAAAGAACCAATTGTAAAGTCGACCGATCTTTGCATTCGTCAGAAAAGATAAACTTTTCACTCCGTAATAGGAATAGGTAAATAAAGTGGAAAGTGCGAAGGCCGTTACAATGATCATCAACAGATCATCACCAACGCTGAATAATGAGCTTTCAAAAGCAGAAAGCGTCATCACAATTCCGCTTGAATCCTCTAAATAAGCGCCACTCAAGATGATAACCACGGCAGTGAAAGTACAGACCATTATAGTGTCGATAAACGGACCGAGCATGGCTACGAGGCCTTCTCTAATGGGTTCATCATTCTTAGATTGTCCGTGGTACATGGGTGCGCTACCCAGGCCGGCTTCGTTCGAGAACATGGCTCTTCTTATTCCTATGATCACAAGTCCCCAAAAACCACCGGTTACGGCCGTATCAAAATTCCAGGCTTCACTTAATATCATTTTAAGGGCAGGTATTATATCTGCAGGGTTCATTCCCATCACAACGACGACTGCCACTAAGTAGAGGACAACCATAAAAGGGACGATGGTAGAAGCTACTTTGGCGATCTTAGTCAAACCGCCAAAAATGACAAAGGATGTGATCAGGGCGAGAGCAATGCCTATGCCTAGTTTCCATGCAAATTCACTGCCTGCGTATATCGTTTCCTGCGGTTTAACAACACTCATAAAAGTCTCTGTAAACTGATTGGCCGTAAATACGCCAAGAAAACCAAAGAGGCCACAAATACAGAAAAAGGTAGCCAGGGGTTTGGCCATTTTACCCATGCCCTGGGTGATATAAAACATCGGTCCGCCCTGAAGTTTTCCATCTGAATCGGTACCCCGGTACATGATAGATAAGCTACAGGAATAAAATTTTATACACATTCCTAACAGGGCTGTCATCCAGATCCAGAATACGACACCGGGACCTCCGTCATGGATGGCGATCGCTACTCCGGAAATATTCCCTAAACCTACGGTTGCCGCAACAGCAGCCGAAAGGGCCTGGAAAGAGCTCACCTCCCCTTTTGCCAATTTATTATCATATTTTCCTGCCGTGATGGCAATGGCATGACCAAAGAAACGATAGGGAACAAAACGGGAATAAAAGACCAGGAATAAACCCCCGCCAATTAGCAGAATGAACATAGGCCATTCCGTATAGGGAAGCAGAGCGGCAATAAAGTCGTTGATAAGCTCCATATTCGTGCCCGAAGTTATGGAATTTAGGTCGACTAGAATCCTGGCGAAACCAAAATAGCCCGGTCATTCTTGGATAATACATGCAAACGGTTGTATATTTGCCCTCCTACGCCCCGACAAAGGTCGGCGCTACGGAGGGCTAAGGCCCTAAAAAAGAGATATCGCGGGGTAGAGCAGTCGGTAGCTCGTCGGGCTCATAACCCGAAGGTCG
>JAOTYW010000005.1 GCA_029861705.1 Flavobacteriaceae bacterium | reverse complement strand
ACATCAACTGTCTTTTTACAGCATTATGTAATAATCGATCATATTCTTCCAATGCTTCATCGGAAGTTATGGACAATGGCACCTCGGAAACACGGGTATACAAAATTTCATTTAGAACATGACCGTCGGCCCCATTTAATTCCATTACCGTTCCGGGACGGACTTTCTTAATATTATGAAACAAGGTAATAGGCGCTGGACAATATCTTAGTTTCAGATATGATTCAATTTGGGAGACCTCTAATTCTTTTTTTATGCCAAGGGCTTCCAAGCCTCTTATTTCGGAAGCAAATGCACTCAAGAATCCCTTCTTTTCGTAATAATAAAGGGGTTTGACACCAAATGGGTCTCGTGATAAGTAGAGCTTATTTTTAACTTTATCGAGAAAAGCAAAGGCAAATATCCCATTTAATTCCTTTATACCTTCTATGCCAAATTCGCGGAGGAAATATAAAATGGTCTCAGTATCCGAATGGCCTCGGAACCTTATGTTACTTAATTTTTTACGAAGATGATCATGGTTATATATTTCCCCATTAAATATTAAGGCATACTTTCCACATTCTGATTCCATTGGCTGGTTCCCAGCCTCACTCAGATCAACTATTGATAAACGCACATGGCCTAAGGAAATATTCTTCCAGGTCAGAACACCTTCTGTATCCGGACCTCTATGTCTAATAGAAGAAAGAACGGCTTTGTCTAGTTGCCCATTGCCATTAAGGGAGCCTACAATTCCGCACATAATTATCTGCTTTGAATGATTTTGGCTGGTACGCCTCCAACTATAGTAAATGCAGGCACATCTTTGGTAACGACAGCACCAGCAGCTACTATACTTCCTTTCCCAATATGAACTCCAGGCATGACAATTACATTTCTACCCAGCCAAACATCATCCTCAATTAGAACCGGATTGCCAATTTGCTTACCCTGTAGGATCATAGGGGTATCAGTAGACTTATAGTTGTGCATATTGGCCAATAGGCTAACTCCCGGTGCAATCATGACATAATTACCAATTGTGGCACCCTGGATGAAAACATCTTCATTAATCTCACAACACTTCCCAATCTTGATATTGTTTGCTCTTCCCAAGTAAATGTTGTTTTCAAAAAACGATCTTTTATCCCATTCCATAATTTTTAAGACATGGCATACATAGGCTAACCGAATTACATTACAGAAATTGAAGAGCCTGGAATGGGGAAGGTGTTGAATAATGAGGTAGTAAAAGAAAAGCTTAAGTTTTCTCATATAGTTATGTGTTTCCTAAGCGATCATAAGTATTTTTTAACTCTTTGCAAACATACGATAAGGAATATTGCTTATTACTTTCTTTACAATTGGCTGCCATTATATGATAGTCTTTTTCGGACATTTTCAATGATTCTCTTATTATGTTTATTATTTCTTCAGAAGTATTTGCAATGAACCCCGTCTTGCCAATATTCACTTGTTCCTTTAATCCCCCTGCACTTGAAACAATGATAGGTGTGCCGCAATAAATGGATTCTGTGGCAACCAACCCAAAAGGTTCATCACGTGAAGGAAATAACAAAAATTTAGAAGAGGCATATATAGACCGTAATTCATCCTGACTTTGGTTTTCCAAGATTGTAATTTTATGATTTTGCTGTAGGTCTTTTAACTCATTCATGTACGGTCCAGATCCAACAAAACAAAAATGGATTGAACGGTCATTCAGTTTTTTGATAGAATCCATTACAATGTCAATTCCTTTTCGATAAATAAAAGAGCCCACAAAAACAAAATCATATTCTTTGTTTACATGATCCGGCGGATAAAATACCTTCTCATTTATTCCCGCGCAAAGCACTCTGTTTACTTGGCATTGTAATGATTTTTCGATCAATTCTTTAAGATCAGACCCCACAGCTATTGTGTAGTCAATATTATTGGCTAATCTGCTGAAAACCCATTTGAACAACCTGTTTCCGGCAGCATTGGTAACGTCGGCTCCATGAAAGGTGACGATTAACTTCGTCTTAGGATGGAAAAAGGTATAGACAACAACAACAACTATTAAAGGAAAGAAATAATGTAAGTGAATGACATCATATTTTTTTAACAGATGTTTTCCGAAAAAATTCAAGCCCGATTTCACATATTTCAACAAGCTTCCAAAACGGGAAGTGAACATTCGTTTCATGGCGAACATATGCCAGGTATACCCATGCTTGTAATGCCTACTAAGAAATTCATATTGGTTCTTCACAAAAATTCCTGAATAGGGTTTTGCTGCAGACGGATACATATTAGAAACCAATAATACTCTCATGGCCTAATCTTAATGTTCTTATTCTTCATTAGGCTTACCGTACATTATTTTCTAATTGAATATTTTACCTTGAAGGATATTCTGTGAATCGATTAATTAACAGGACTGCGCCCATAATAGCCACAAAATTAATACCCATATTCCTAATGAGGTAATTTTCAGTTAGGCAGATAATAAAAATAATAAGTGTAAAGCTCCCTAAAAGCACATCTTTCCTGCGAACCGATTCCAAGGCATTCCCTATGAGATACCATAACAGGAAACATAATCCGAAAATCCCGTAGTCTATAGCGTAGCCTAAATATTGATTGTGTGAATCATATTGCTGGTCCACAGAGGTCGTCATTTGATTCTTTCTATAGGTCTCTACCAATATACCCCTCGAAGCGCCAGTTCCATGTCCAAAAATTGGCTTATCCCAAATGATGTCCAAACTTACTTTCCATCTAGACATACGCGTATCTGCCAGCTGATCTTTCGATAAATTTGGAGTTCCTATCTGTTCTGATAATTCCCACTGGGTTCCTTTGGTTACTTTGTTGAAAACATAAGTGCTTTGAAGCGCCCATGCCAAGAGGGCTAAACTAAGCAGGCTGCCAATACCAAAATACAATTTTAGCTTAATATTTGGCAGCCGGAACCAAAAGAGTATACCAAGAATCAGGAAGATTAAAAAAATTATCCTGGAGTTAATGAATATTACCGTGACAAGTGCGAGCAATACTAAAATCCACTTAAGCCATTTTTGAATTGGATTTGCTTTGCCGATTAGCAGCACTAAGAAGAACAAAAGATAGCTTCCATAGTAAACAGGATGCATCTCCGGAATGGGTTCCAGGAATTTTTTTCCTGTAAAAGAATAGGCAAATATTTTGTCCCACGGGAGATTTGAATTTAGAAATGTGTGCAAATTTCGACTTAACAGGTATACCATGCTAGACGACATCCCGATGACCATGGCTATGGTCATCCATTTCATCAATTTTTCTCTCTGAAGGTCTTTTCTCAAGAGCATCAAAGGTACAAGTAGGTAAAATATGGCTTTAGAAACCTGGAAAATAGCGCCCTCCAAGTCATTCGAATATATCGTTCCTATTAATACAGGTAAGAAAAGGGCAATTGTAGTAATGAGATAAAAAGAAGAAGTTCGAAGTATATTTCCAGCAATTCCCAAAATGATAAAGCTGATAATGGAAAAAGGGATAATGGCAATAATTCCCGCATTGCTAAGACTTGTATCCCAAGGTAGCATGACAACAGCAAAAAATATGCTTGCATAGGTCCATTTGGCAGGAAAGTGAGTTTTATCCATCGCCATTTGCTTCCTCTTTAATAAACATCATTGCCAATGAAAGTCCCAGAAATATTCCAGCAATTCCCGACCCCAAAACATGCCCCGATAAATTAGCTGCTATTATAATAAACCACAAGAAAAGAAAAGTTGATCGTGCAAAGGGATAGTGTCCAATCATACTTAGTTGTCGTGCATTTAAACCCCAATACAACAATAAAAGAAGTAAACATAGGATTCCTATGATCCCAGAGGCAAATAACATGGAGAAAAAATCAACTTCTGCTGTATGTCCGGAAAGTTTCAGGTGCAGTTGTTGCCCATATCCAAAAAATTTTCCCGCCCAATTGAAATCTTCGGCGAATACTTTCCAGCCTTTTTGTACAAAATTGTTTCTATTAGAGAGAATCACTGTGAGTATGTCATTTTCATTCCTGATCATGGAATACCGGATTTTATCCACAACACCTGATTTCATAATACCATACCAAAAAAGAAAAATCAAAGTGGGCAGTCCTACAAATAAGATAATGGCTATTCCATCTAGCCATTTGCGTTTGATCTGCAATTTAAAATTGCTTAGTATCGGGATAAGAAAAACGATCAATACCCCTCCCAATACGGTTTTCGAAGTGATCAAAAAGGAAAATAAAAGAAAACTCAAGAACAGCAGAATATATATTTTGTAAGCTTTCTTTTGGAAGGTAAAAATGGCCATTAAATAAGCCAGGGCCAATACTAATATAGTTAGTTCATTACCTGCATAAATAAAACCTCTGGTTCCTAAGGCATTTTGATAACCGTGATTATAAAATGCCATGCCAAGGCCTGCAAATCCCAATAGTAAATTAAGACCGACAAAAAAATAGGATCGTGTTACAACCTTGGCGATCTTTTCTCGTACAAGCGCAAAATTAACTCCTTTGAGTAGCCTCTTAAAATAAAAGTAGCTAAAGGGCACCATAAACCATTTGGTTGAAAAGACAATATCGCTTATAAAGCCATTCAGGTCCCCTGTTTTTATCAATCCCATTACAGGCCCTATTTGTAATATGACCAATAACAAAATAGCAAAGAGTAAATCTTTGGTTCCCAATAATCTAAACCCGAATAAAATTAACAAGATGAGTTTGAATCCTTGGCTAATAGGAAATTTATCAATCTCCATAACAAAAAAACCATTGATCATATCCACTAAGACAACAAAGCTTAGCAGCCATAAAATAAAATAATCTATAGAAAGGGTGTTAATTTTCAAATTTCAAGATTTGTTCAACAACAAAACTACTAATAATGGAAGGCCCATATACCAAAAAATCAAGCGCTAAATACTAGGGAATGCTATTCAAAGCTGTGGATAAAAAGGAAAGCGATTGCTTTCGAAGTTCCTGCATTCGTGCCTTTGCATTTTGATAGTCCAGAGTTTTAGGTATGTTTTTAAAACTGCTTTCTTCGTATACAATATGCTGCATTAGTCCTAATGATCCAAGAAGGCCTTCCTGCCGATTGGCTTTAGGCGTTGCTGGAATACAAACAAAAGGTTTTTCAAAATTGACTGAAAAGCAAGTTCCATGAAAAGAATCTGTGATGACGAAGGAGGCGTTCGCGAATAATCGAATAAAATCTTCAGGGCCACCTTTACTATGGTGAATGTCTACAGATTTCATGGGAAATAACATTTTGTCTATTGCCACTACTTTCATTCCAAATTTGGTCGAATAGTAGGTGACTGCCTTTCGTAACAAAGCAGTTCGAGGTACTGAATATACAAGAATGTACGGCGTGTTGACCACTGGATCACGGGTATCTAGTGTCTCCAGCCAATCCTCCTTGGACAGTAATAAAGTGGGGTCCAGAACATGGTGGATCGTCTTTTCAGAAAATAAATTTTCAAGAAAATCACGACCTTCCTTTTCACGCACAGAAATTGCATGAAAGTCTTTCAGTAAGGATCTTAAATATTCGGCCTCTTGTGGATTAAAACTATAATTCCCCATACTAGATGCAAAAGATATTTTACATGAAGAAGGGGGAGCAAAAGCCAAAAAATAGTTAGGATCTATCTGAGAATTAGGATTAATTATTTTAGGATTCCAGATCTGATCGCTACCGCATACAAAGACATCATACTCTAAAGCGATTTCCTGGTTTTGCAATTTTTTAGAAGTATAGGGTTCCGTAAGATTATAATTGGTCCTGATAAAATCCTTGAATTTCTTGCGGTATTTCCAACGATTCCCAAAATTTAAAATGTCATGGGCGAGCATTTTAAATCCATGAACAGACAATTTAAATCTGAATAAATGCATTTGCTTGTCCAAGAAAGGATTTTTGTAATCTATAACAGAGACTTTTCCAAATCGGGACAATATCAATTTGCTAGCATATGCCTGCATTAGCGCACCGAAATTGGTTACTTTGTGAACCGTTATTAATGCAATTTTCATTTCATTTTCATTTCGCTGTAGATATCCTCGAATGGCCTTCTGGAAGAACTACAAACCTTGTTGAATTCATCCGGATAGCCTAATGCCATCATCATAATTACTGTATGGTTGGGTTTTATCTCGATCGCCTTGCGTAAGGCCCGATCTGTTTTTGGTCTTTGGCTCCAATTCAAAGGGCAGGAAGCCAGCCCCAGAGAGTGCAATGCATACATGATAGACATTGAAAATAAGCCTCCGTCAATCCAATGCTGGTAATGTTCGTGCCCTGCAAAGAAGGCCTTTAGGTCTGTTGTGATTATTAACAGGTTAGGTATTTTTTTACCAAACGGACGGTTACCATTTTGATAACTCAACGCTTTATCTATGATTTCCCTATCGCTGGCATGGTATATATGCCAGGCATGCCTATTACAAACAGACGGGGTCTTCATAGCAAGTTTAATCGCTCGCTTCACTAACTCATCATCCACAGTCTCCTCTTTGTACTCTCTCAACGAATACCTGGAATTAAAGAAGGCCTCTGGATTTGCTAAGACTCCTTGGCGATAGAGATCTCCCGAAAATTCCTTGGCGCCATGCATATCTTCTGAACTTAGTGGTAATTCTTTTAATGCTGAAAGCATTTGTTTAGCCCTGGGTTTATCTATATTAACAGCTAAGGTTAGAAAAGTTGTCAAAACCTCCTTAGCTGCCTTGTCATGATATCCAATATCTGTGATGCCTTTTAATTGTGTAAGCTTTAAAAAAACTTTTTCCGCAGCACTCCACCCAGCATTAGGATCTCTATTCTTATAACTCAGGCTCTTTTCCAATCCGTGATAAGCCATCATAATGTTATAATTTCTCATTTCTTTATCAGACAATGTCTCTTTCCAACCTCCATATGAAACAAATCTTCGAAAATCATAAGCAAACCCCAGAAAGCCATTGGCAATTCTATAGATTCCTCTCAATACCAGTCGAATATTTTGCTTGATCTGCTTCATGCCATATTCTTATCAAAAACTTTTTTCCAAGTAAAGTGTCTATACAAAAGCATTAAAAGTACGTTGCTGAGAACGGTAGAAATTGCCGCTCCGATGGCACCGTAACCGTTAATTAAAATAATGTTTAATACTATATTAAAAACGGCAACCATTCCCATAAGACGCACTTTCAATTTCATATGCTCACTGGTCAACAATGTAGCTCCGTAACTGTACGCCAGAAAAGTAAACGGTATTGTAATTGCCAATATATCGGTCATCACTACAGATGGCCTGTATTGATCACCAAAAAGCAGCGGTATGAAATAAGAAGACAACACAACTACTCCAAGGCAAATTCCGATTCCAGATATGACCATAATCCGATTGCCTCGATTAAATGTTTGAAAAAACTTGTCTTTGTCATGGTGAGCCCATCTATGATATTTGGGGCTCAAATACCTACTGAATATTACTGTAGGAATGGTCATTATTGCGAATAGGATAGTAAAAGCAACATTGTAATATCCCGCTTCAGAATCGCTGATAAGGTACTTCAGCATTATAATATCGCTCTGAATATATATAAAAGCAAAAATTCCAGCGAAACCAAACGGCCATGCCTCACGAATTACTTCTCTAATTTTTGGTATATCCGTTGCATTATTTGTTGGCTTTTTATGGCCTACTAATCGGATCTTGCCCAATACCAATTTATACAATTCCCATAGGGCTATCAGTGTAAGACTAATTCCAATTGTCGAATAGATTATTCCGATATCTATGACATTTAATTCTAGCTGTAAAACATAAAAACATATTACTACGACTAGTAAGCGAGAGAAATTGGGCAAAAGTTGCCATAATGATAGTAGTGTGTACCGTTCTTCTAGCTGAAGTTTGGCTGAAACCAATTGAACGGAAATATAACCGGATACAAAAAATATTAATAGTAAAAGCAAATTGCCCGTAAACTTGTCATTCTGTTGTATCCACGCCAATAGTAGTACCAGGCCAGTTATAAATATAAGCGTTAATCCGACAAATTGTAGTGATGGTTTTATCCATCTAATCGCGTCCCACCCTTCTTTACCAAAAAACTTTAACCATACCTGAGGGATGCCAAAGCCTGCTAAAAGAGAGAGGATCATTATCGTTGCCAAAGCAGAAGAAAATAATCCGTACATAGCCGGGCCTATCTCTCGTGCCAGTATAAGATAAATCAAAAAGGTGCTTCCGCTACCAATTAATGACCCTGCCCAAAGAAAAGACAATGATTTTATGGCTTCTTTAAATCCCATTCATGATAATTATGATTGCCTCCTCGGTTGTTTTAATTATGTTTAAATGGATTATAATAGGACTCAAGACCTGCGTTTCTCTTTAAATATACCGCCCCGGTAATATTCCAAAAGGCTATACTACTTGCAGTAGCTATGGCCGCTCCTAAAATACCATATAATGGAATCAATGTGAAATTCAGAACAATGTTTAGAAAAAGGGCCGCCAACATTATATATTGATAGGGGATTTGCCTTCCGGTCATCAACATGATCTCCCCGATGGATCCCGACATAGCATTGATCAATTGACCCAGGCAAAGGATGATCAGTACTGTTGCTCCGCTTATAAACTCTTCTCCAAAAATAGATAGCAAACCCCGATGGAATATCAGGATGCCAATTACTATTACAAGTGTAGCAAAGAAATTGATCCTGGTAGAGAAACGAATTAAACCTTTGAAAAGATGCAGCTTGCCTTCTGAATGAGTTTTGGCCAATTTAGGAGCTAGTATCGAGTTAATTGCCTGAAGTCCGAATCCTGTGAGAAGACTAATTTTCAAGGCCACATTATAAATGCCAATATTGGCATCTGTTTCAAAGATCCCCAACACAAATGTATCAAGCCAGCCCAGAAGTACAAGGATAGTTGAAGACAACATCATTGGCAGGGATTCTCTAATAAAGATCCAGGAATTCCAGTTAGAGCTAAGTGTAAATTTCTTAAAACCCAAAATACAGGTAATAAAGGCAATTAAAGCCATAGCAGCTACACCATAAAAGTGTGCTTTTATCGCATTGATCGGCGAATCAGCCCATGCCCAGAGGATAATCAATGCAAGCGTTGCCAATGCAAATCTCCCTGGGTTGTTTAAAAAAGCAAACCACTTATTTTGCTTTCTTGCCCTGAGGACTCCTGCACATACCAAGGTGGCAGACCAAAAAGGAATGGCCAGGGCAGTCCATAAAATATAAGGTCTGAGTTGGGGTTTATCGAATAAGGAAATTACAAACAGATCCTGACCCCAGTAAAGCAAAGCGCCTAGCAGGGACGCTGCCAAAAAAGATTTTATCAATACCCTATAGAACAGTCCTGAAGCCCCAAGATTATTCTCGTCAGAATAAAACTTTACCAAATTAATATCGGTCCCTAAACGTCCCAGGATACCTGCGAATATGAAGAGGGAGAAACAAAGAGAAATAAGGCCATAAACCGAAGCTCCGTAATTGATGGTGATCAGGTAAGTGAAAATGTAGCCTGCTAAAAGCCCGGCAGTACGTATCGTCAGAAATGAGAATCCCTTGGTCAGGATCTCTTTACGATCCGAATCTTGCCAAATATTTTGAAGTTGCTGTTTCAATGCACTTTTATAGGCATGCTTTTACCATCTTATTCCGTAACCCCACAAAAGTCTAAAACTATTTTGTCTGTAGGGATATCAATTTTTTTGAATTCCTTATGTGCAACCAGGAAGGCAATTATATCTGCTTTTTTAACTGCCTCTTTAAATGGCGTAAGTGTATATGAGTCATGCGAAGAAATGTTGGGTTCCACTATGTAATACGTTTCATTGTTGGCTTGCTGCAGCACTTTTTCTGCTATCCACTTAGAAGGCGATTCTCTGAGATCATCGATATTTGGTTTGAACGCCAGCCCCATTATGGCTATTGAAGGCTTCCTTCCATGATCTAATTCGAACTGTAATTTGGTTCGATGTATTTTTTCGGCACACCAAAACGACTTATAATTATTTATTTCACGGGCGGCCCCAATGATTTTTGATTCCAAAGGATAATCGCTGACGATAAAATATGGATCCACGGCAATGCAATGTCCTCCTACACCGGAACCGGGACTAAGAATATTTACGCGGGGATGCCTATTGGCCAAATTGATCAATTCCCAGACGTTGATATCGGCTTTATCACAAATGAGTGAGAGTTCATTGGCAAATGCGATCTGTACGTCGCGTGAGGAGTTCTCCACAAGCTTGCACATTTCTGCCGTACGTGCATTCGTCTTGTGCAAATTACCCTTTACATATTGGCTGTAGAAGGCTGATGCCTTTTCGGTAGATTGGTCGTCAATCCCCCCAATTACACGATCATTATGTACAAGTTCATGCATGACATTGCCCGGCAAGACTCGCTCTGGGCAATAGGCAATAAACAAGGTGTTTTCCAGTTCAGGTCTGCTCTCATAGATCAGATCTCTCATTTTTTCCGTGGTGCCAATTGGGGAAGTAGATTCAATTATATACAAGTCACCCTCCTTAAGCAAAGGCAAGATAGTTCGCGTTGCCGCTTCAACATAGGATATATCAGGTTCGTGTTTCCCTTTAAATGGTGTAGGTACTACTATCAAATACACATCCCCCTCTACAGGTGCAGTATGTGCAGTAAGGAGTCCGCTTTTGACCGCGGTAGAAACTTCATTCTCTAATTGGGGTTCAATAATATGAACCTTCCCTGAGTTTATGACTTTGACTACTTCCTCATTGATATCCACACCAATTACTCTGGTACCATTTTTTGCAATCAAAGCTGCGGTAGGAAGGCCAATATATCCCAAACCCATCATTACTACCTGGTGATCATTCATATTATTTTGCCAATATAAAATCTACAATTCTTTTCGAAGCCAGGCCATCACCATACGGATTGTGGCGGGCAGACATTTCTTTGTATCTATCCGGGTTGAGCAAAAGTTCTTTTGCCTCTGATACAATCTTCTCCGGGGAAGTCCCCACCATGACCACGGTGCCGGCTTCAACCGCTTCAGGACGCTCAGTATTTTCCCGCATCACAAGTACGGGCTTTCCAAGGCTCGGAGCTTCTTCCTGAACACCTCCACTATCTGTAATTATTAAATGACTTTGATTCATAAGCCATACAAATGCCGGATATCCTAAGGGATCCACTAAGTGGATGTTAGGCTGGTTTCCCAAAATCCTATATACGGGTTCCTGGACTTTGGGATTAAGATGTACAGGATAGATTATTTCAATATCGCCATGTTCATTAGCCAATGTTTTTAAGGCATGGCAAATATTCAAAAAACCCTGGCCGTGATTTTCACGTCTATGGCCCGTTACTAAAATGATTTTCTTTTCAAAATCTAATTTACTTTTCAATTGCTCAATTTCATCGTCCGAAAAATGCCCTTCAGACACTTTTGCCGTACTGAATTGCAAGGCATCTATTACCGTATTCCCAGTTATTAATATCTGTTCTTTGTTGGTGTTTTCTCTGATCAGGTTATCGAAGGAAGTCTGAGTTGGTGCGAAATGATAATCGGCAAGGCAACCTGTGATCTTTCTATTCATTTCTTCAGGAAAAGGAGCCCATTTGTTAAAAGTTCGCAAGCCAGCTTCTACATGACATACTTTGGCGCCGGCATAGAAGGCAGCAATAGAGCTAGCCATGGTTGTTGTTGTATCTCCATGTACAAAAACGAAGTCAGGTTTAAACTCTTCTAAAACGGGTTTCAAAGATTCAATTATTGCAGCAGTAAGCCCATATAAATGCTGCCCGGGCTTCATAAGGTTGAGGTCGTAATCCGGTGTAATACCGAAGAAGTCCAACACCTGATCCAGCATCTCCCTGTGTTGTGCTGTCACACAGACCCTGGTTTCAAAATGCTCCTGATCTTTTGCAAATGCACTAATCAAAGGAGCCATTTTAATGGCCTCGGGGCGAGTACCAAAAATGATCAGATTTCTTTTAACCACGGAATATTAAGCTTTATGCATGCGCAGGACACTATGTGCCGGCCTTGGCGCAAAACTACGATAATTATTATCCTTAACAATCTTTCCTTCGTGTCCCAGACCTTGCTCTATAGCTATCTTTTTGGCAAATTCATACCAAGTCATGATCTCTGGACCGGCAAAGTGAATAATGCCATATTGCCGTTGTTTGTCCATAATCCAATCCAGAATAAATTTCCCTAAATCTTTGGCGTGTGTGGGTCGGCCCGTTTGTGCGTTGGTAACTCCAATGGATTTTTCTTCCAATAACTTTTTAGAGATCGTTGTATAAAAATTTTTACCATAATCTGAATAAAGCCAGGAAGATCGGATTATCGCATACTGCTCTAAAATATGTCTTACATACATCTCTCCCTGCAGTTTTGAGGCGCCGTATGCGTTAATTGGATTCGCAATGTCTTCAGGAAAATATCCTTCTTTCTTTTTGCCGTCAAAAACATAGTCTGTAGAAATATGTATCAGTGTTACATGGTGTTTATGACACGCCATGGCAAGGTATTTTACCCCGGTAGCATTAACCTCAAAAGCTTGTTCAGCAAATCGTTCTGCGCCATCCACATCGGTAAATGCCGCAGTATTGATACAATAGTCAAATGCGCTATTTTTTAGATAGGACTCCAGGGCTTCTTCATCCGTAATGTCCAAATCTGCTTGTGATGCAAAAGTGAATTTTAACTCGGGGTATGCTGAAGAAATTTCCTGGAGTTGTTGCCCCAACTGCCCTCCTGCTCCCGTTACCAGAACACGGTTCATAGGGAGAAGGAGTTTAAATAGGGAAGGTTGCGATCCTTCTCTGATAAGATGATGTCTTTATCAGGTAGCTGCCAGCTTATTCCAATAGTTTTATCATCGTAACGAATTCCTCGCTCTGCACCCTGATCGTAATAATTGTCACATTTATACAGAAATTCTGTATCGTCCTCGAGTGCGAGAAATCCATGTGCCATTCCGCGCGGTAGAAAGATCATATTTCTGTCCGCGGCATGTAGTTCCATCGATAAATGCTCGCCATATGTTAGACTATCCGGTCGAATATCCACCACGACGTCCTGCACAGAACCAAAGACAACACGGACAATTTTTGCCTGGGCCATTTCGCCCAGTTGGTAATGTAAGCCTCTCAGAACACCTCTTCTGGACACAGAATGATTGTCCTGGACAAAGTTTAAATCTTCTTTCAATGCAGCTTCCATTTTTCGCTTATTGAATGACTCGAAAAATCCTCCTCTCAAGTCCTCATAAACAGTGGGTTTCAAGATGAATAATCCTTCAATATGGGTTTTAGTTATTTCCAACAGCAGTTATGATATTAGTTCATTAAATCCATGAGATATTTTCCATAGCCGCTTTTTACTAACGGCCTCGCCAATGACTGCAATTGCTCCTTTGTAATGAAGCCATTGGAATATGCTACTTCTTCAATACAACCAATCTTCAACCCCTGGCGGCCTTCGATCACTTCCACGAATTGTGCAGCTTGCATAAGTGAACTGACCGTGCCTGTATCCAGCCATGCCATCCCCCTGTCCATACGGCGCACCTGTAATTTGCCCATTTCAAGGTACTTTTTGTTGATATCGGAGATCTCAAGTTCGCCCCGGCTGCTTGGTGTAATGCCCCGGGCTATAGTAACCACTTCATTGTCGTAAAAATAGATACCGGGTATCGCATAGTTTGATTTTGGCGTTTTCGGTTTTTCCTCAATGGAAATTGCATTCGAATTCTTATCAAACTCCACAACCCCGTATCGCTGAGGGTCCTGAACATGATATCCAAAAATAATACCCCCGCTGGGATCAGTACATTCTGCCAGCAATGTATTGAGCCCTGTACCGTAAAATATATTATCTCCTAAGATTAGTGCAACATTCTCCTCTCCAATAAAGTCTGCTCCGATTAAAAATGCGTCTGCAATTCCTTTTGGATCGGATTGAACGGCATAGGAAAATGAACAACCTAATTGAGACCCATCACCCAGTAATTGGATAAATAAATGCTGGTCACTGGGGGTAGTGATGATTAAAATATCTTGTATCCCCGCAGATAATAGCGTAGATAGGGGATAGTAGATCATTGGCTTGTCATAAACGGGCATAAGTTGCTTACTTACCACTTGGGTAAGTGGGTATAAACGCGTGCCGCTTCCTCCTGCCAGAATAATACCTTTCATACTGTTTGGATCTTATATTTTTTGACAAACCAATTTATGGTTTTCAACAAGCCTTTATTAAACTCAGTTTGTGGTTTCCAACCTAGTTCCTTTGACATTTTAGTTGCATCGATCGCATACCGGAAATCGTGTCCTGGTCTGTCAGCTACCAAAGTTATTTGCTCTTTATATGAACCTTTTGCTTTCGGGTAGTAAATATCCAACTGTTCACAGATATGGGTGGCCATTGACATGTTGTCAAGCTCATTACAGGCTCCGATCGTATATGTTTCACCTGCTCGCCCTTTGTGGTATACCTTGTCAATAGCATCACAATGATCGGCTACATAAAGCCAATCTCGCACATTAGATCCATCGCCATAAATTGGTATCGGCCTGCCTTCGATCGCATTTCTAATAATGGTTGGTATGAGCTTTTCATCGTTTTGTAGCGGACCATAATTATTAGAGCAATGCGTTATGCAAATGTTCATTCCATAGGTGTGATGATAACTTCGTACTAGATGATCAGATGCTGCTTTAGAAGCACTATACGGACTATTCGGGGCATAGGGAGACTGCTCATTAAAATACCCTTCCTTCCCCAAACTGCCATAGACTTCATCTGTAGAGATATGATGGAAGCGTGGAGATTCTTCCTGCCCCGAAGAAGTTCTTTCCCAGGCTTTCTTTGCTGCCTCAAGTAAGAAATAGGTGCCAACAATATTGGTTTGTACAAATGCATCCGGGCCTTCAATTGATCGATCTACATGGGATTCTGCCGCGAAATGGATGACTCCATCTATCCTGTTTGATGCAAATATCTGGCTAAGTAATTTTTGATCACAGATATCTCCTTGAACAAAGGTATGCCTGGAATCCTTAACGAAGTCAGACATGTTTTCCTTGCTTCCCGCATAGGTGAGTTTATCGAGATTGATAATGTGATACGCGGGATATTGGTCCAGAAAATACGCAATAAAATTACTTCCGATAAAGCCAGCTCCACCGGTAATTAAAATCGTATTTTGATCCACCTCATCCGTCATTCAGGAAGGAGTTCTCTTGATTTTTTGTTTAAATATTTTATGATATCAATAAGGATAAAGATCCCTATAAAGATCAATGGGATCAAGAATATTGATTTGCCAAAAAGTGGAATTTTTACAAGCTGAGATTGTCCAAAATTGACGATGCCTAAAGGAGCCGTTCGTTGTTGCAGTTCTACGCGTTTAAATTCAGATTGAGTGATAAGGGTATTCTTAAGGGTAAATAATTGTGGGATATCCAATTCCTCCTCCTCTGATATGACCAGTTGACCTTCTACTGCTTGATCGTTAGCATTCATTTGCGTTGTATAGGTATTGATTAATTCATCTATCTGACCTAAAATTGAATCGTTTTGTAGTAGGCGAGAGCGGTCATTTGCATTGTAGACATCTACCAATTTTCTATAGTAATCATTGCTATTGATGTAGTCGATTAATTTTCTAGCTACTACAGGTCCAGAAATTGGATCCCTGTAAAAAAAGGTAACTCTTTGTTCAAATGAATTTTGATCTATCAGTAAATTCCGGATGATATCTGCTGTGGCTTGTGAATTCTGAAAAGGTTCTAATGCTTCCAGGTATTTTATATCCGCCTCTAAGTCTTCTTCTATTTTGATACTAACAGGAACAACTGTAACCTCAAATTTCTCAAATTCACGCTTTCCTACATCCAGGGAGGCAAAAAATGCCGTGTCTTTGGCTTTAATCTTCCCATTGATCTCATTAACAGCATCATATAGGTAATTCTTGCTTTTTAAATTGGGACTGACAATTACTTCTGTCTTTAACTTCCTTGCAGATATTTTATTTAAGCCAATTCCCAAGGCAGCACCCAGTATACTCAATACAATCAGCCAAATTATGTTATTTCGTACATAGACGAAAAGGCGTAAAAAGAACTTGAATACACCTAAAAATCCCTTTTTGATTAGTGTAAAAAGTTGACCCAGATCTAGTTCGTCATTAGGGGATCCCGGAGAATTTGAAATGTCAGTACTCATGGTTTGAAGTTAAATATTTGATTTAATATTTTGTCAGTTATCAGATATGTGGGTTTTACCCCTGTAGTACCGAGACCTCCTGATGCCAAGGTGCCTCCGGTTTTTAGAGGGTTATCCGAAGCATAATACGCATATCGTGTGATAACATCTTCTCGAATGCTTTTTCTGATCTTCGCCGCAGCCTGGATGGCTTTCTGATAATGGACACCCTCCATTTCCAGACCGATGGCCTTCCAGGTAGATTCTTTAAAAAAGTGAAGGATATCTTTATTCTGCAGTGATGTTCCCAAAACTGTTACCATAGGTCCTTCGAGTATTTGCAATCCATTGTCTTCAAAGTCGGCTCTTGTAAATGCATTGTCGATGGGATAATTGTCCGCAGTTCCCTCGAATATGTGTGCTGTAGGGATCATTAAATCTCCTTTCCCCCCTTCCAAAATACCTGCTTTTCCCATAATTGATATGGAGGCTATGTTCATGAATACAGGGTCCAGATCATTGGCCTTATACGGTTTAAGTAATTCATCAATAGTCTCAAACGCCTGTTCTCCAAATGCATAGTCCATTACGAGGATTACAGGAATTTCATTTTTAGAGAGGGTTTTCGGTAAATCATAACAGCAGGCATCTTTTCCCAAATTTGCCAGATCAAACAGTTGTACGTCAATGTTCGTCCCTGAAGTGTCTTCAATGGTAGTCATTCCATTCTTTTTGGCCATTTCGATGACCTTATTCCTGAGATGATTATTCTTTTCCAAGCTCAGTGCTTTGTAAATATCTAAAGTTCCATTATTCGAAAATTCTTTAGTCAGGGCTTTTCTCGCAAAAATTGAGTTGACAACACTGTGCATATTGGCACTAATGATATGCAATGGACGATGTAGCAGATTTTTTTCGTCAAGGACCTTCTTTATGGTATTTGCCCATCGATCGCCATGGATATGATGGCCTAAACGCTCCCGAAGTAACATGCTGAAGGTAATAATGCGTTTTTCGCCTCCGGTTTCTTCTTCAATGGCAAGCTTGCCTAACCAATAAATAATAGAAAGAAATCTGTGTGGGGCCGACTTACTTTTCAGTTTATTGTAGATCTCCAACACTTCATCAAATGACCTGCCCAATATGTTGGCCGTATGTATTATGGCTACTTCCAGCTGTTCTTGAGATAATTTTTTTTGTGCAAGGGCTTCTTCCAACTTATACCAGTCTCTGACTGTCTTACCCGTTTCTTCAATCAGTACTCTTTCGCAAATTTTTCTGGATTCTATGAATAGGAATGTAAGGTGTGTTAAAATGTCATAGATATCAGAGCGCCCCCTGGTGATCTCGATATTCATTTGCTCGCTATCAATCCGATAGCAATTTCTGCGTCGTTTAGGGGGTATAATAGGCTGAATGTGAGATCTTGTAAAGCCTTCGTCTGAAGTTAGATTGATATAACGACATTCCTCTATTCCTTCCGGAAGCCGGTCAAGGACATAAAGCAAACCTTTGAGTTCTATTTTCTCCTCGGCAATTGAACCATAAATCTCAGGCCTCAACAATAACAAGGCGTTTCGCAAGGATTCACCGGAAATTCCCATAGGCTTGTAAAAGCCCCTATTAAACAAGTGACGCATGGTCACATAAAGCCTCTCAATTGCGCTTGTGGATGCTCTGGCTCTGCTAGTATTTACGCCTTTGCTCATAATTGCGTGTAAAATTACACTTAAATTTTAGGAAACGTCCCTATTAGAAGGATTTTGACTAAAGTTTGTACGCTTGTAAAGCGTCCCCAATTTTACGATCATTTGAAAGTCGAACTACCTTGTTCTGACCACCCAATTTGCCCTGAGATTGCATGTAATTCTGAAAGGCTCCCGGTTGCAGTGAAGAAACTTTCAAGGGTTGGAGAATATTCCCTTCGATTAAATCAAAATAGTAACTGTTTTGTTCTTGCAAGCTCTGGTCGAGAATATGTTTGAATTCCGTAATATTCGATGGTGCTGCTTCAAATTCAATGAACCATTCGTGATAAGGCAGTTCATTATCGTGTGTCTCTACCTGAGGGGCCACTGTAAATTCGCTGACACGTGCATCTGAAGCTTGAAGCGCCTTTTGCATGGCTTCTTCAACTTCTTTAGCTATAACATGTTCACCAAAAGCCGAAATAAAATGTTTAATCCTTCCTGTTACTATGATCCGATAAGGTTTTGTAGAAGTAAAGGCGATTGTATCCCCAAGATTATAGCCCCACAACCCCGCATTTGTACTGATGATCATCACATAATTTACGCCCACTCGAACTTCTGCCAGGGTTAATCGATCCGGGTTTTCATCAAAAAAGCTATCCGCTGTTATGAATTCGTAAAAGATCCCTGAATTCAACAAAAGGAGCATGTCTTTTTCATCTTGAAGATCCTGAAAGGCGAAAAACCCCTCACTTGCCGGAAATAACTCTATACTATCTACGCTCTTGCCGATGAGGTTTTCAAATTTTGCCCTGTAAGGCTCGTAGTTTACACCTCCGTAAATAAAAAGTTGAAAATTTGGGAAGAGATCTCCAATATTCTTACCGCTCCTCTCCTTTAAGCGTTCAAAATACATTTGTACCCAGGAAGGTATGCCCGCAATAACAGACATATTTTCGTGAATAGTTTCATCAATAATTCGTTCTACTTTTGTTTCCCAATCCTCGATACAGTTAGTTTCCCAGCTTGGCAAACGATTTTTTTGTAGATAGGAAGGAACATAATGGGCCGATATTCCAGAAAGTCTGCCCATATTCATGCCATTTTTCTTCTTTAAAATTGGGCTGCCCTGCAGAAATATCATTTTCCCATGTATAAAATCCGTCTTACCCGTATCGTGTATATAATTGAGGATGGCATCGCGAGAGGCATTTACCTGGCATTGAATGGATTCTTCCGTGATAGGTATATATTTAGCACCTGAGGTGGTGCCGGATGTTTTCGCCAAATATTTAGGCTTACCAGGCCATAGGATGTTCTGCTCACCTGCCACTACCCTATCGACATACGGGCGTAAACCTTCGTAGTCTCTAACAGGAACCTTCGAGGCAAAATCCTGATAATTCTCAATCGTATTGAAATTATGATCCTTACCAAATGCGGTATCTTCAGCTGATCTAATCAGGGATCGAAATATGCATAATTGGGTGGCCAGCGGATCATTCATCCACCGATTTTGCTTCTTAAAAACGCGAGTAGCAAATATCCTGGCAGCAAATGACTTAAGAGACATCCTATTTAAAATCGATATAATTTAAGGGGTCCAGAGGGGTGCCATTGGTCCATAATTCAAAATGCAAATGCGGACCGGTAGTCAGTTCTCCCGTATTTCCCACCTCTGCAATCACTTCTCCTCCCTGAACAAAATCGCCCTGAACTTTAAGAAGGGCCCCGTTATGCTTATACACGGATAATAAGCCGTTTTGATGTTCTAAAACCATAACATATCCGGTTTCTGAGGTCCATTCTGCAAAGATGACTGTACCATGGGTGATGGCCTTGACCGGACTCCCCATAGCGGCAACCACATCAATAGCGTAATGCTTTTGTTGTGCGTCAAACACTTGAGATATGGAGCCCGAAACCGGTGAAAACAAAACCAGATTGGCATTGCTGTTTGTTCTTTCAAAGAGATTGTATTTATCTTCCAGGGCTACTTCGGCCCGAAGCAGGGAATCTTCCCGAATTGGGCTTAAATCCACAGTCGCAGGATCTATTTTAAATGGGGTAAACAGACTATCCCTATTGATTTCATTGTTTTCAATATCGCCACGCAGGACCATTCGAACATTATCTAAATACCGATTAGTATAATTTAATACAGACACCAGGGAGTCGGTTTTAAATGTTAATTCAGTGGCCCGCCTTTTTAAGGCCGTAGAAGAGTAACCGGGTATATATTCGCGCAAAGGTGTAAAAGCAATTATAAGTGTAGTCAGGCCAATAAGGGCTATAATGAAAAGCGTGCCCGTAATAAATACATTCAACCGACTCAATTTAAAAGAGATCTTTTCTTCAAAAGTGTTTTCATTGAGTACCACTAAACGGTACTTATGCAATAACTTGCGCCTGATCTCCTTGCGCCTATTCACTTTCTTGGCCATAAAAACAAAGATAAGACCATTTATATTTTATTGTATTTTCCAACGTTAAATTATAGATAAAGGAATTCAGCTTGATATTTAGGTGTCTCTATAGTTGGGTCTTTCTTTTTTGTACATTTGTGTAACTAAAATCAAGATTATGAGCTTATCGAACATTATACTTGCGTTTGGCCCCTGGCAAATCGTATTGGTCGTTGTAGTGATTTTACTTCTTTTTGGCGGTAAAAAAATACCGGAACTGATGCGTGGATTGGGCAGCGGAATCAAAGAATTCAAAGACGCATCCAAAGAAGAAGATAAAATAGAAGAGAACAACGACTTGTAGTCGCTGGCATTAAAAAACATTGAAAACATCCCTTGTTGGGATGTTTTTTATTTTATACCAATTAGTATTTTCGTGTACATTCTACTTGCTGTGGAAAGTTTCCTGGAGGCCTAAACTCAGGATCTGGGTGATTATAATGAGACGAAGGACTTTGGAAATTACCAATGCTCAGGGCAAAGGAAAGTGAAACATTGAGTTTTAGCTTTATTATCAATGCTAATCCTGCTAAATGATTTTTAAGAAGTTCTAAGACTAATGAAACAAAATCATCGAAAAATCAACTTGCAAATATCAAAGGGCCATCAAATGGGTTGAAAATGATTGCCTGGTAGTGTTCAACGATTTTTCTCAGCGTGCTAACGGAAAGAAGTGTGAGCTTTATGCCGCTTGTACTACTAATTATCCCAACAATTTTCTTCAGGTCTTTGACCGTTAGGGTACTTTGGTCTATGAAATGGAAGCCTATGACAATAGCTGGACTGGTAAAAGACAGCCAAAATTGACCAAGTTTGGTCGCGAAGAATTGATTGAAGGCGCATATTTCTACGTTTTGAGTTTCTCAGAAACGGAAGGATCTGAGAGGTCTGAATGGATCTACATCACTGAATAGCCAGAATTTGTCTAAAAACATCAGTTTTTTCTCACAATTTAAGGCCACTGTTTATAGCCTACAATCGATGAACTACAAGAATTCGCTGTTCACGACATAAAACACCTCTTTCACAACAAAAACTATTTGCAGCTAAAAGGAAGATATAACTTCGTCGTTAAATGCATGAATAGTTGAATGCCAGAGCATCAACCAGAATAAACCATAATCGATGAATTTCTCCCGTAGCTTAATACAGCAGGCGAATGTAATAGCAGGAATAATCTTCCTGGTCTTTGCATTGCACGCAAGCTATGCTGAGGCATCTGTTTCAAATTTGACGTCTGTCAATTTGGAGGAAAACAGTTTGCCCTCTTCAGCTTCACATAAGGCCTTTGTCCTCCTGGCAAAGGAAAAAGGATTTGCTACGCGGAGTCAGCATGGATTTAGTGACGCCTTTAATGGTTATTACATTATCTCTGGTGTTTTTGGCAATGCAGAAAATGCTTCCAGACTTTCAGATCAAATGAAAGCTAAGAATCTGAAAGCTCAGGTATTATTTCATCCAGAAAAGAACTTAAATTATGTTTCTCTCGGCTATCATGTATCCGGGGTCGAGGCTATTTCCTCAGCATCTTCCCAATTAAATGGCAAGTTCGAAGAAAAAGTTTGGATCCTTCATGTCTATAATGGAAAAACGATGGTTAATCCGGTTGCACCTATTAAAAATACGATCAATCCATCTGCAAAAGCTCTTTCTTCAATTGAATTCAAGAAAAGTATAAAGTCGCTCGGAATCGCATCAAGAAGCGATGCAGCACTTGTATCGTATACCTCGGGATATTATATCATTGCCGGAGTTTTCGGAGAAAGAAAGAATGCAGATCGTTTAAAATTCAAGCTGCGAGATCAGGGATATGCAGCAAGTACCCTAGTACATCCTGAATCTGGTAATTCATATGTATATCTCGATCAATTTGAATCTTCAAACACAACCCTCGCATTCCTCAAAAACTACACTCAAAAAGACAGAAAAAATAAAGTCTGGGTACTAGAAGTGCCCAAGACTGCCAAAATTGCTAAGCCAAAGGCCCAAAGAGCCAACCAAAACAAAGCATCACAACGTACTATTCTGCTTAAGCCCACTTTTAACACACAGAAAGATCCAACTAAAACTAAGCTTTTGGAGAAAGCTGATTTGTATTTCAACAAGATGTGGTATGCAGAAGCAGCTGAACTGTACGAGCAAGTCCTCAACAGGAATAAGAACAACCATACATTCGAGATCATAGAGAAAGCGGGAGATGCGCACTATTTCAACACAAATATGGAGCGGGCGTATTACTGGTACGATCAGCTCTACAGCAAGCACAAGGGCGAAATGTCTGCAGAAAACATCTTTAAATATGCACATTCCCTAAAAGGAACGGGCAAGTATGCTCGCGCAAAGCGGTTGATGAGGCTGTACAATAAAAAGTTGAAGAAAGAAGATGAAGCCGTATTAGCAAATGATGACAACGCAACGCCCAGAGAGGTGATCCTGGACAATATTCTAAGCGCCGAAGACCAGTTTACGGTTAAGAACCTCGCAATTAATTCCAAATATTCCGATTTCGGACCGATGTATTACAATGACAATGAACTTGTCTTTGCGTCTGCTGCGGATTCCTCCTTTTTTGTTACCAGGAGGTATAAATGGAATAATGAACCTTTTTTAGACCTGTATGCGGCCAAAATCAATGAAGAATCAGAAGATGTAAAGCAAGCAGTTAAGCTGTCTAAAAAGGTCAACACAAAATACCATGAGGCTTCCGTTGCCTTTACGCCTGATAATGAAACGATGTATTTCACCCGTAACAACTACGGGAAGAAATTAAAGCGTGATAAGTCCGGTGTTAATCACCTTAAAATCTATATGTCTAAAAAAGTAGATGGCGAATGGACTGATGCCGTGGAAGTGCCATTCAACAGTGATGACTGGTCTACCGGGCATCCCGTATTAACGCCTGATGGTAAGCAAATGTATTTTGTGTCGGACAGGCCTGGTTCTTTAGGAGAATCAGACATTTTTGTCGTAGATATCCAGGGAGATAATTCTTTTTCTGAGCCCCGAAATCTAGGGCCTGAGATCAATACTGAACGAAGAGAGATGTTCCCGTTTATCAACGATAAGAAACTTTATTTCTCTTCCGATGGACATGTAGGTCTTGGAGGTTTGGATGTATATGAAGTAGCATTCAATGATGACGAAGGATTTTTGGAAGTGCGTAACCTCGGCAAGCCAATTAATAGCAATAAAGACGATTTCTCTTATATCGTTAATGAAGAAACACAACACGGTTATTTTGCTTCCAACCGAAAAGGAGGTAAAGGAAGTGATGACATCTATTCTTTTAAAAAGATTTTGCCGGAAGAGCCTAATGAAAATGCGATTGCAGGTATCGTTACCGAAGTAGTCACTGGAGAGATCCTCCCTGAGGCACTAGTAGAGCTATTAGATGAAAATGGACGTAAGATCAAGGAAATGGTGACTGGTGATGACGGTAGCTTCCTGTTTGAAGACCTCGACAGCAATACTAAATACACCGTACGAGTGACAAAAGGAGATTACTTTGATGAGCAAGTAGAGGTGTCTACAAAAGACAACATGCTAGTAGAAACTGATTTGGTTATGCGACGACTTGAAGATATGATCAGCGTTGAAGACGGTATTCGCAAGCTCAAATTGGAAATGATCTTCTTTGATTTCGATAAATCATATATCCGAAGTGATGCGGCTGAGGAATTGGATAAGCTTGTTACCGTAATGAATGAATATCCAACGCTGGTCATTGCAATCGAATCGCATACAGATTCCAGAGGTAAACGGGCTTATAACCGTTATCTATCTGACCGAAGAGCAAAATCTACACGGAAGTACCTAATATCGAAGGGTATTGATCCAAAACGCATTCAAAGCGCTATCGGCTATGGTGAAGAAAGGTTGCTCAATGAATGCGATGGAAGTGTACGTTGCTCCAGTGCCAAGCACCAAATGAACCGAAGATCTGAATTCATAATAGTTGATATGTAATTTGGGCATAATGCCCAGAAAAAGAAGCATTTAGGATTTTCACAACATCGCAAACAAATTTCACAACAAACCCATATAAAGCATATACGCAACCCTTTCAGGAAAGAGTTATATAAATACCCAAAGCATTAATTAAACGAACATAGACCATGAACTACTTATTACTTATCAAAGAAATTTACCAGGAAGCCTTTAGGAACCTGGGGCATACTATTGTAAAAAATTACTTTAGAGTATTTACCTGGTTCTGCTTTATAAGTTTCATCATTGTATTGTATGCATTCTTATTTAGAGTAGCAACCGGATTTGCATTCGATTAAAACCAAACAACCTCAAGACAGAAAAGCGCCTTTTATCGGGCGCTTTTCTCGTTTATAACCGTTTCGATTATCCCTTCATCAGGTTAAAATACACATTTATAAGGTGTATAGATTCCCTCTTTACTTATAACTATTATTTATCACATTTCAACCAAATAATTATTAATTCTTATAATTCTACCCCAATTTTGGAGTGTCATAAATCCTAAATTTTATTACCATGCAGAAATTATTACTCATTAAAGAAATCTATCTTGAAGCTTTTAAAAACCTTGGGCATTTACTATTGACCAAATATTTTAAATTCTTTTTCTGGTTTTGCTTTGCTATGTTACTAGTAGTTATGTACGCTTTTTCATATCGAATCGCAACCGGATTTGTTTTTGACTAAAAACTAAAATCCTTCAATATAGAATAACCCCTTTCAGGAGAAAGGGGTTTTTTTATTCCTTAGAGGAACTCTACAGTCTTAAGGATGGCTTCCAACTCAAACATATAGTCGCGTTTGTTGGTAGCCGGTGCAAAAGTGAAGCCTTCTATTACCAATTTGCGATCCCGTTCCGGGTCATCAATAATATAGGTTTGAAAAGGGCCGGCCATGGGATAATTCTTCACTTCCCATATGCCCCTGACCTCGATAGCTTTTTTATCTTTCAGGGCCGTAATAAAGACATAGGGTGCAAAGGCCTTTTCGGTAATCATGTAAGTTGTCTTATTAGGGATATCAGGGCCGGGAATGTATTTCATACCTATAGAATCGCGCATTTTCACAATATCGCTTACTAAGGTAGAATCATTACTCAAGCTTCCTCCAGGTATGGTATAGGCCAGAATATTCATGGTGCCCCTGGGTATTTGCCTGTCGATCCAAATAAAATTGGATTCTTGTTTTCCGACCGTGTATATGGATGGTATGCGTAAACGGATGCCAAATTCCTCTTCAAGGGCTTTTTCTTTATTTAAGGACCGTAAAAATCTCTTTTGGGTCTCTTCCAATTCAAGTTTCTTGTAAGAAGCAATGAGTCTGTCTGCTCCAGCTTCAATATTAGCAATTAGCTGTTCTTCTGTTTCCCCTTTTATTACGCCAATGCGCTGAGGCGTAGCATAGGTATCTGTCTGGATCTGGGCAATATCAAGACTGTCCAGGCTAACATATAATACCGATCTGCGGTGCCTCGTTTGCCCTGTGAAAACACTTTTGGGCATATGATCTATAGAAAAGATAGGTTCTTCCCAGGTCAGACCCAGGCTTGGGGCAGCAAACTTTTCGCGGATCTTATCTCCTACTGTGCCTTCCCATAGGCGTGTTTCCATGATGACTGCCAGGGTATTGATGGCCCCAATGGATGCGGGTTTATAATTAACTTTCTTCTTGTCTAAACAAGAAAAGGCGAGAAAAAGACAAATGGAAAAAATCAGTGAGCGTTTCATTGGCCTGAAGCTGAAATGGAGCAATCGCATAGTTTTAGTTTTGTGCCTGGCATTAATCGTGTACCACTAATACCGTTCCAAATTTTTAATTTTTCGATAGTCACTCCCGGATATTTTCTGGCTATTGTCCATAGTGAATCCCCTTTTCGAACCGTATGGACCTTGGATCCACTAGTCGTCTGGGTGTTTTGTGTTGAAGGTTTCGATTTTTTAGGCGTCGCATAGGCCACGGAATTCCTGGGGTATATTGTGAGTCTTTGGCCTACTCTCAGCATATTGCTCCTCAATCCGTTCCAACGCTTGATGTCGCTTACACCTACCCGATAACGCTCTGCGATCTTACCAAGATAGTCGCCGCTCCGAACCCGATATCTGATTTTCTGTTGGGCCTTAACCATTTCAGGTAATGGTGTTTCATTATTGGCAAGTTGCTCCTTAGCGAGATCATATATTGCCTTCTCATTGGCCACAAAAGTGCCCAAGGCTGAAACCGGTAAGCGCAGATAATACTTCTTCCCCTCTACCCTGGGAATAATATTTAATTTATAGGATGGGTTCAATAGCTTAAGATCGTCCATGGTGACGGGAACAAAGTTGGTGATCTGATCAAAGGTGATCATGTTTTTTACCAATACCGTATCTGTTTCCTGGTAAAAACGACCAGCATCTTTTTTTACTATTCCATGTTCATCCGCATATTCAAACAGATACATTGTTGCAAGAAATGCCGGGAGATAACCAGCTGTTTCCCTGGGTAAATTTCTGCGGATATTCCAGTAATTTTCATATCCTCCTGAACGGCGTATGGCTTTATTCACATTTCCCGGCCCGGAGTTATACGCAGCCAGTGCTAAATCCCAGTCGCCAAAAATTTCATGTAGTTTTTTTAGATAAAGACATGCTGCCTTAGTAGAAGCAACAGGGTCATTTCGTTCATCGACATAGCTTGAGACATCCAGATCATACATTTTACCCGTCCCATACATAAATTGCCAAAGTCCTTTCGCACCGACACGCGAACGGGCACGTGGATTTAAAGCAGATTCTACAATGGCAAGGTATTTAATTTCCAGGGGCAGGTCGTGTGCGTCTAATTCTTGTTCGAAGAGGGGAAAATAGAACTCGCTCACAGTTAGCATCCGTTCGATGAGCTGTTTTTTATTTTTTAAAAAGGAGTTGATTACGCTTTCCAGAGAAGGGTTATAGGAAATGTTAAATGGGGTTTTCGAATCCAGGGCGGCCAATCTTGCTTTTAACACCTCCGTATCTATTTGCATAAATTCCTCCTCCGTATCTGAAGAAGTTATAACGGCATCATGCATTTCCCTGAACATATCCTGCCTTGAAGCCACTTCAACTAACCATAAACTGTCCCATTTAGAAGCCAGGGGCAAGTCTTGAAATACATCTTCTTTCTCTTTGGTCTCCGTAATTCCTACCTCTGTCAACGAAGTTTCTATTTGTACAGCAGCCCCTTCCTGGCCGGAGGCGACAGATATATACAGAAGCGCTGACAGCAGTGCTAATGTGCTGTTTTTTAAATACATAAAACTGAAATTTACGTAGTGGGGCTAACTAAAGTGCGAATTTTTTAGTAATCTATAAAATTCTTTTTGCAAAAGGGGCTAAATAATCGTTAAAACAGGATCAATTAAGAATGGCCGCAATTCCCGGTAGGGTTTTTCCTTCTAAGCTTTCCAGCATAGCACCTCCTCCGGTTGATACATAGCTTACCTTATCGGCAAAGCCAAACTGCTTTACAGCAGCGACCGAATCGCCCCCTCCTACCAGGGAAAAGGCACCCTGTTTGGTGGCTTTTTCAACATAGGTGCCCATCGCAATGGTACCCTTGGCAAAATTTGGCATTTCAAATACGCCAATTGGCCCGTTCCACAAGATTGTTTTAGAAGCAAGAATAACAGATTTAAAGTGTTCCAGGGTTCTTGGGCCGGCATCTAACCCCTGCCAACCAGAAGGTATTTGATCAACGGCTGATATCTGTACATCGGCATCATTACTAAATTCGCTTGCTGCGAGTACATCAACAGGAAGATGCACTGTAACGCCCTTCGCTTTTGCTTTTTCCAATAGGTTGATCGCCAACTCCAATTTATCAAGCTCGCATATGGAATCGCCTATTTCTCCTCCTTGTGCCTTTATGAAGGTATAGGTCATACCGCCTCCAATGATCAAATGATCTACGGCATCAAGGATGTTCTCAATAATCGTGATCTTCGAAGAGACTTTTGCCCCACCTAAAATGGCAGTGACAGGTTTTTCTCCAGAAGAAAGGACCTTGTCAATGGCTATGATCTCATTTGCTAATAAAGAGCCAAAGCATTTGCGGCCAGAAAAATAAGCTGCAATTTTAGTAGTAGATGCATGTGCCCGGTGTGCAGTCCCAAAGGCATCATTTACATAGATATCGCCCCATTCAGATAGTTGTTCTGCAAATTTCTCATCGCCTAACTCTTCCTCAGCGTAGAAGCGCAAATTTTCGAGAAGAAGGATCTCCCCGGATTCAAGTGACGCAACAGCTTGGCGCACATTATCCCCGATGCAATCCGCAACAAACTTCACATTTACACCAATTGTTTCCGATGCTGTATCTACAATATGAGATAAAGACAATTTTGGATTTAGGGAGCCTTTAGGCCTGCCAAGATGACTCATTAGAACCACACTCCCGCCATCTTCAAGCACCTTTATAATGGAAGGTTTCGCTGCTTCTATACGCGTAGCGTCTGTTACCTCGCCCTCATCATTTAGAGGAACATTGAAGTCGACGCGAATAAGCGCGCGCTTATTCTCAAAATTAAAATCGTCTATTGTGATCATGCTGTAATTTTTGTAGCTCGGCAAATGTATGAATTCAACATTCGTCACAAAAACAGCGGTGCAATATTTCCAGAAGATATTCATCAATGTTCTATATTTGATGCATGCTGTTTCAGGACATATTAGGCCTTACCCATATTAAGCATCACCTTACTTCCAGTGCCGATGCGGGGCGGATTCCGCATGCGCAATTGTTCATAGGTAGGGAAGGAAGCGGAACACTTGGAACTGCCTTGGCATATGCGCGCTATTTACTCTGCCAAAATTCCCAGGGTGAAAACAACAATGGGGATGAAGCCTGCAATATTAAATGTGCTTCTTTTTCGCATCCAGACCTTCATTTTGTGTTTCCAGTTGCAACTTCTGACAAGGTCAAGAGCCATCCTGTGAGCGATCATTACATTGAGGAGTGGCGGAATTTTCTCAAAGAACAACCTTATGGCAATCTGTTTGATTGGTATCGACTTATCGGTGTGGAAAAAAAACAAGGGCAAATTGGGGTTGATGAAGCATTAGATATCAGTAAAAAATTATCGCTAAAAGCATATGAAGGCGGCTATAAGGTGATGATCATTTGGATGGCTGAGATGATGAATTCTTCCGCTGCAAACAAACTACTCAAGCTCATCGAAGAGCCGCCGGAAAAAACGATAATGCTTCTTCTGGTTGAAGATGAAGAAAAGATCATGGAAACCATTTATTCCCGCTGTCAGGTAATTCATTTTCCGCCTCTGTCGGAAGCAGTAATCGCACAAGCGTTAAGTGAACATGGCTTATCGCACGAGGAAGCCATGCAGGTGGCTCACGAAGCAAACGGTAATTTTAATAAAGCCATAGATCTGATGAATAAAGATTCTGAAGATCTGGTGTTTGAAAGGTGGTTCGTACAATGGGTGAGAAGTGCTTTTAAAGCCAAGAAAAATAAGGGTGCGGTTCATGAGCTCATTTTATGGAGTGAAGAGGTGGCCAGAACGGGAAGGGAAACTCAGAAAAAATTTGTCACGTATTGTCTGGCGCTAATTCGTCAAGCCATGTTGGTTCATTATGGAGTTGATGAATTAGCGTATATGCAAATCCATATAGATGGTTTTCAACTAGCTAATTTTGCGCCTTTTATTCATGAACAAAACCTACAGGATATAGTAACTGCCTTTGAAGAGGCGCATTACCATATTGAAAGGAATGGCAATTCCAAGATTATCTGGACGGATCTCTCTATACAATTAACCCGACTTTTACATAAAAAAGCTGCTTAGCAGCACTAAAATTTAAGACTATGGAATCTCTTTTTTCGCATAGTGCAGAAATTCTACTCTTGCTTTTTTTACTTATCACTTTTTTACAAAGTGCTCTCGATAAAATATTCGACTGGAAAGGTAATTTTGGCTTTTTGAAAGATCATTTTTCAAAATCCCCTTTTCGCAATATGGTTCCAGCCTTACTCGGAGTAATCACTATTCTGGAATTGGTCACTGGAATTGTTTGTTTTTCAGGTATTCTACAAATTTTGAATGGAGGCGAAACAACGCTTGCCTATGTTGGAGGTATCCTGGCCTGTACCAGCCTTTTATTCCTGCTTTTAGGGCAGCGTATTGCTAAAGACTATGAAGGTGCCAAAACTATCGTAATATATTTTATTCCTGCCGTACTTCTTGTGTATTTGTTACAAGTGTAACAATCTGTATACCAAGGCTTTACTGCTTATATTTGTCGTTTAAGATCTTTAGTAGTTCTTCGGTAAGATCATCGGCTTCCTGGCCGTAGAGAACGCTGCCTCCTTCTCCCCCTCCGAGAATGAAGGTATACTTGTTTACTTTCCCAAATGCTTTGATCTCTTCTTTTACTTTTTGTACAACACTGTCCATTTCCTGCTGACCTTGTTGCTGAAGAATTTGTTCCTCTTGTTGAAGTTGCTGGCCAATGAATTGGCCGCGTTGTTGAAGAAGGTCATATTCCTTTTGCGCCTTAGATGCCGCCATTTTTTCCGCTCTACTCTGAAATTCCTGTGCTTCTAATTGGAAGGCCTGAGAAATACTATCGCGCTTCCGGCCTAAGTTTTCCACTTTAATTTTGTATTTCTCTTCGATGTCTATTTTTTCCTGATAGCCATCCATCAGGGTTACATTATCTACATAGCCGATCTTCTGTTGGGAGCATGAAATAAGTACGAATGCAAAAAGAAAAAGAATAGAATATTTCATTTGATTTTTTTTAGCGCGTCAAATGTAAGAAAGCTGTTTGATTTTCACATTGTATCGAACAGAGAACGTTTTGGAAATACAATAATTAATATTTATAATTATTTGTAAAACTATAAGATACATCTATTCTATATTGTCTATTTTCCGTCGCTTTCCTGCGGTTATTAATGTAAAACAGGGCTGAAGTCCTTTTGTCTGTAAAAGACGCTTAGAGGTGCTTAAAATGCGATTTATTTCCTTTTTAAGATATAAAGGATAGAAGAATATTCCTTGGATTGCAATGCACTCATATTAGATCGCATTCCCATCCAAAATGCCCGCGCAAATTTCGACTTACCATGTTTGTATTTTTCACTGAGAAGTGAAATGTAATAGGCATCAAAGAGCAGAGGAGATTTTTTTACCAACTCCACATTATGCTTTTCAAATAAACGCTCAATTGCTAGCTGTGAAAAATGCCACAAATGACGCGGTACATCATAGGCAGCCCAAAACTCCTTATAATATTTCGCGTCCTTGGATTTGAAATTTGGAACAGCAACAATAATGATCCCATTTTCTTTAAGGCAATCCAACATGGCTTTTATTTGCCGATCGATATCGGGTATATGTTCGAGTGTATGCCACAAAGTAATGGCATCATAAGATCCATCCTGTACATCCTTCATCTTTGGCATTAATATCACTTGTTTTTCTGAAGCCAAACCTCTGGCCATGTGATTTGGCTCAACGCCATTTATCTCCCAACCTCGTTTACGAGCCATTCTGAGAAAATCCCCTGTACCGGCGCCTATATCCAAAACACTCCCAGTGCCTCCAATAAAGTGTTCGATAACTCGAATTTTCTTCCAAAGCATGTATTTCTTTACTAAATGATACAGCTTATCCGCGAATGATTGGAATGAATCTGTGTGAGAGATATATGAATTGCTCTGATAGTATTTCTCTATCTCCCGGGGCTGAGGATCTGTAATTAGCATATCGAGTTCCCGATCATATAGCAATCGGAATTCCTCGCCGCTGACGGCATAGTCTTTAGTTTCTAAAAAAGTTTGCACGGTAGTTAGTGGTAATTGACTAAGATGCGTCAAAATTAGTCCATTTTCACTCTTAACACAAGAAGATTCGGCGAACGGTTGTATAAATAGCTGATTAAATCATTAATGTTCCACGTGGAACACTAAGAAGCTATCTTCCCAGGTAGACAAGTAAAACACTAATATCGCTAGGCGAAACACCACTTATTCGTGAAGCCTGAGAAATAGTGGCGGGCCTAATTGAATGGAGTTTTTGACGCGCTTCAGTTGAAAGGGAGCTAAGTTTACTATAATCAAAGCTCTCAGGTATCTTAATCCCCTCTAGTCGCTGCAACTTATCAGCATTATTTTTTTCCTTCTCTATGTATCCGGCATATTTTACCTGGATTTCCGCCTGTTCCATAATCTCCCTGTCCAGCTCTTTTTCCTCTACATAGGCCTTTACTTTGGGCAACTCCATCATATGTGCCATGGTGACTTTCGGTCTCGAAAAGACCTTGACCATCTTATCTGCCTGTTTTACGGGCGCTGAATCCAAACGTTCCAAAATTGCATTTACCTCTTTCGGTTCAAAACTCGTCTTTGAGAAGAAGGCTATAAAATCATTGGATTTTGAAGCTTTGGCCTCTACTCCTTTCATTCGCTCATCTGAGGCTAATCCTAAGGCGTGCCCTAAAGGTGTAAGTCGCAAATCCGCATTATCTTGTCGCAACAGCGTTCTGTACTCCGCTCTGGAAGTAAACATGCGGTAAGGTTCTTCGGTTCCTTTAGTTATTAAGTCGTCTATCAAGACACCAATATATGCCTGATCCCTTCTTAAAACAAAGGGCTCTTTTTCGTGTAGTTTTAAATTTGCATTTATCCCGGCCATTAGTCCTTGAGAGGCAGCTTCTTCATAGCCAGTAGTACCATTAATCTGACCCGCGAAATAAAGTCCCTCAATAATCTTTGTTTCGAGGGTGTGTTTTAATTGAGTAGGAGGGAAGTAATCATATTCGATAGCGTATCCGGGCCTAAAAAATTTTACTTTTTCAAATCCCTTGACCGAGCGCAGTGCTTTGTACTGGATATCTTCAGGCAAGGAAGTAGAAAATCCATTGACATAAACCTCAACCGTATTCAATCCTTCAGGTTCAACATAAATCTGATGGCTGTCTTTATCTGCAAATCGGTGAATTTTATCTTCAATCGACGGGCAATATCTAGGGCCAATGCTTTTTATTCTGCCGTTAAACATTGGAGATCTACTAAATCCTTCTCTTAAAAGCTCATGTACAGCGACACTGGTGTGTGTCATATGGCAATCCCGTTGTTCTATAAGAGGACGCGTATCCGCGTATGAGAACTTCTCGGGTCTAGCGTCTCCCGGTTGGCGGATCATGCTTTCATAATCCAAT
>JAOTYW010000289.1 GCA_029861705.1 Flavobacteriaceae bacterium | reverse complement strand
CCTCTGAGCGAATCAACCGGAATAGGACTCATATTCCTCGCTACGGTGAGCATTCTGATCTTGTTGTAATTCGCTGAATCGATCTCTTGCTGGTAATTAATTATAGGTTCCGTTGGCAGATAGCCTTTCAGTGGCATTTCCATATTGGACTGCCCGGAAGCTAACCACACTTCACCGATCAGGACGTCGTTAAAAACAACAGTAGTATCTCGCGTTTCTACTTTTAGCTCAAATGGCCCTCCTGCTTCGGGCGTTACAATTTTTACTTGCCATTTCCCATTTTGGTCAGAGTAGGTAGAAGCTGAATTCCCCCAGCTACCAATAACAGACACCCTGGTTTCCGGAGTACTATGTCCAAAAATGGCTGCATTGGTGCTTTGCTGTAACACCATATGGTCAGAGAAAATGGGTTCCAGAGACAAATTTGCCCCTGGCTTTACTGCCTCCTGACAATTATAGAATAATAATGAACTAATAAGCAGTACGCAGAAAGATCTGATCGGGTGATTCATGGATAAGGTATTACAGGGATACGATTCGAGATACTTAGCTTTTAAACAGCAACTCAAATGTTGTTTTGATCGTACTGGTTAAAGATATAAAAACTTAGTATGAGAAATTATTGAAGAACGATCTCTAACGGAATACCTTCAATTTCCACTAGCTTTAAGATATCGCCATCAAAGTTGGTATAAACCACACCCCCTTTAACCTCTCCGGCTCTTAGAAAGCCACAGACAATAGCATTGGTCTCAAGGTTAACCGTAAAGGAGGTGAAGAAGATTTCATAGCCCAAGTCATCGATCAAGGCTCTACGTAAATCAAAAAGATATGTATCGTTTCCCTGAATGAGATCGCCGGTTTTGAGATCCATTACTGCAGGACCCGAACTGATCTCAGAAGGCTGTTGATAAGGAATAAAAACAAGGATGCCATCATCCCTGAAAACAGTATCCAGGAGCCCTTCTGCTCCCAGAACACCATTGTCCATCAATACACCTTCACTCAATAGTGCGTAGGAATTGGCATCATAGACCTCATAGGTGTCATCTTGGAAAAAAGTATGAAGCTCGGTTCCCTCTTTGATGGCTATAGTATATGGCATCTCAAAGCGAATATCTCCTGATCGTTCTTCAGTGGCCAGGTCTATTATAGCCAGAACGTATAGGTCTGTTTCAAAATCCTGATAGGCCATATAAAGCGATTCTTCATAGATCAGTGCGCCTTGTTGGCTGGCGAGGTAACCATTACCGACAGCTACTTTTTTACAATTCAAAGTTTGGGGATCAAAAAATTTGACGAATAGCTCAGGTCCCGGGGCACCCGTGGTTGAAGCGCCAACCCCTATCTGTACGATCTTTTCATCCGAATTACCAGCAAAATAGTGGGTTTCATCTGCTGATCGATCACAAATGTCGTCGTAGACCTGAATATTTGAATTTCCAATTTCTTTTTGAAAGATGTCAAAACTATTGCTTGCTGTCGTATAGAAGGTAAGCTTGTTGGCTGTTGTATTTAAATAGGTAAAAGCAGGTGATAATCCATAGGTTGCAGTAAGGTCCGTGCCAATTACCGTATTATCTGATCGTAAGATATTATATTCATAAATAGCTGTATCCGAGATACTTACAACAGAAATATCATGAGCGATGGGGACATCTGTTTCCTGTTGAGGAGGCATGTCATCACTAGTGCAGGAAAAAGTGAAGAAGGTGGCAAAAAACAGCGGTAGGATCTTAGATTTCATAGCCCTATAAATGTAGAGAATTTTTATAGTCTTGAGGCTATACATGCTTGATTCATTTGGGATTATTTGGGCTAATGTGTTGACTTTCAATAATAATTTATAGAACTTTGTCGTTGAATATGTAAGAAAAGATGCAGATGAGATATAACGTATCTTACAATTCTAGCCCCGCTCAACCATCGAAAGTAGCAGTCGATATTCTTTTAGTCGTCAAATGTGTCTGCTTGGCAGTCATTACTTTGATGCTAAGTTTCGGCAGTTAGCTAAAAACGTTAATTGAGCGCCCCTTGGTCTCCCCAGACCCTTTCGAAAAATACAACTGAAGCGTATTTTCCGCAGGCTTCCTTCCCCCTAAAAAATGCAATATTCCCTTTAATTTTTATTGATCAATCTCAATTCCACGTCCCGCTGTTCGTTCTTCCTCCAGGTTGTAATAGGCAATAATTTTTGAGATCAATCCATCTGCTTCATAGATCCATTCACTCACTTGCAAGCTGCCAGTCGGTGAATTCATAGTGTAGCGTATGCATGCTTTATCGGCATTGAAAAGAGTTTCGTGTATATCAAAAGTATTACCGGTGAATGCATCTTTATTGGCACGTACCAGGTCGAGATAGGCTTTTTTTCCTTCTACTACACCATACGGATTGGTATGTGTAAAGCTTTCTGCCAGCGGCAATTTTTCAAAATCCCCACTTGTCCACAGATCGAACCAACGTATAACTAATTCTTCGATAGGCATAGCTTATTTA
>JAOTYW010000102.1 GCA_029861705.1 Flavobacteriaceae bacterium | reverse complement strand
ATGGAGGATATTGATCTTGTAATAGGCCAGGAGATCTATATATTTCTTGACATCATCCACACTAAAGAAATGTCGGGCTACATCTAACATAGAGCCTCGGAATCCAAAAGTGGGCTGGTCTGTAATAGTCCCTGTGGGAATGGCCCAAATAGATCTGTCGGCCAGGGTATCATTCGCTTCTTCCGGGATCAACTGCCGCAGGCTTTGCACGCCTCTAAAAATTCCTTCCGGATCTGAGGCGCTTAAAATAATTGAATCGCGCTTCAAAACCAATTGGTAGGCTTCTTTATTGGCTTCGGGATCTTCTTTTACACTCAAATAGATATATCGTTCTATACCCACTTCATCATCCTTATTGACAGGGGTGATCAGGCCCGTTTTTGAGCGGATCTTTTCTGCCAGAAACTCTGCTACTGCTGCCAGGGGTTCGTCATTGGAAGCCGTATAAATTCCCGTAAACTGATCCAAACCAAAGGCATCTCCGTCCGTTTCAATTTTCAAAGGCATAGGGATCAGGTTGGCTGTGCTGAGATTGGTAGGAGGAAACTGGATCTCTGGCTTAGCAGGTTGACATTGTATACAAAGTACAAGGATCAGGATTGTTAGGAGAAGTGCTTTTTTCATAATTGTTGTTTTAATTCCCAAAAGTTTTTAAATAGACTCCCAGAGGTCATACCCTTCCGCATTCAAATGCAGTCCGTCTTCCAGGAATATATCTGCTTTTACCTTCCCGCCTTCCAACATGCTGTCCCATATATGGGCATAGAAAGTCAGGGGATGGCTATCACATAATGCTTTTAACTTAGTATTCAGTTTTTCGTATCTCTTCCTTAAATGCCAGCGTTCCAGGCTGGGTTTGGCCCCAATAACGACTACCGGGGTGGGTCCATTGTTTTTTTGGATCCGCCTGAAAATGCGTCGGGTTTGCCGAACTATTTTGGCCGGACTCTTTTTATTAAAGATATCATTATCTCCTTCATACAAAAAGACTTTATCCGGTTTATAATCCAGGACAAGCTCGTCTAAATAGACTAAAAGATCAGAGGCCATGGAGCCTCCGAAACCAGAATTTACTACCTGGGCTTCCGAAAAGATCTCTGGCAGTTCTTCCCAAAACCGGATGCTGGAACTCCCCGCAAAAACATAAGTCTTCCGTCCCGGGGTATACAGTGTATCGTACTTGGCTTGTAATTCCTGAACTTCTTCCAGCAGACGTTTTGGTCTTTGCGCATGTATGTGACAAAACCATAGACTTGAAAGCAACAGTATTACGGCAAATGAAATACGCATCAATTCGGACTAATTTGCTTCTTTAGGTATCGTCAAGCCTTCGGAAACAGACCATTCGTAAAATCGATCGATCCACTTATCTGAGGGTTTTCCCTGGGCCTGCATGCCAAATCCGTGGCCTCCCCTTGCATACATATGCAACTCGCCCACATGCCCTTCATCGATCCATTCTGCGTATAATTTTATGTTCGTTGGTGCAAGCATTAATGGGTCGTCAGCAGCGCACACCATAAACATGGGCGGCGCTTCTTCAGGTAGTTCTTGTTCCTCTAAAACATAGGTCCAGGCGTAAATGGGAACTATAAAATTGGGCGCAGTTGTTTCGTCTGTATTGTAGATCACACCCAAGGTGACCGATCCGCCGGCAGAAAAGCCCATAAAGCCCACTTTTAAAGGATCTATACCCAAGGTTTTGGCATTCGCCCGTACATAGGCTATCGCATTGATGCCATCTTTAATGGAGTAGGGCAAGACCCCTTTTACAATAGGGACTACTTTTTCCTGTAAGTCCATCAACTCTTTTACTCCGTCCTCACCGGTTGGGACGAGCCTGTATTTTAATACAAAAGCCGTTATCCCCTTTTGGTTGAGCCAATTGGCTACATCGGTACCTTCTTTTTCTATACTGTGCGCATATAACCCACCTCCTGGCGCAATGATCACAGAAGTCCCATTCGCGATCTGCGGATCCGGTTTAAAGATCTGAAGTGTCGGTATAGAAGTATTGGTCACTACCTGGGTTTCCCAAAGTGCAGAAAAGTACTCTTTTTCATCTCCAGTCCATTGCACAGTTTCTGCTGCTTTATGGGGTACGGTCACAATTTCCTGTGCACTAGCCATAGCGGCAATTTGGAATAGAAGAAATACAGCAAGATTTTTCATTAATACGTCATTTGTCTTCCCTCAAAAATAGTACATTTATTCTGCCTAAATAAGGACCCGTTATATGAATAACCAGCCCAAGTTCCTCAACAGTATTATTGCCATTTCAATTTTTCTTCTTCCAGTAATGCTAAATGGGCAAGACCGACCTGTAACGGCGGCCAATCCTATTCAGTTGGCACCTGTTATCGATGGCGAAGTATTGAATGATGGGGTATGGTCTGAGATGGAAACAATTGGGGAACTCCTGCAAACCAGACCTAATTTTGGGCAAACCGCCACGGAGAAGACCGAGATACGTATTGCGTATACTGCGGAGTATTTTTATGTTTCTGCCGTGTGTTATGACAGTAATCCGGGCGGCCTGGTCGTATCTGATGCCCGGCGCGATGCCAATTTGGATAATACAGATGCCTTTCTCTTTATCGTTGACACCTACAAAGACGGACAGAATGGCTTTATCTTTGGCACCAATTCCTTGGGAGTCCAGTACGATGCCCAGGTAGATAATGAAGGCCAGGGAAATTTTAACCCGAACAGACAGCAATCCGGAACCATCGGGGGCTTTAATCTTAATTGGGATGCTTCCTGGGAAGTGGCCACACAGGTGGGCGACTATGGCTGGAGTGCAGAATTTGCCATCCCCGTGCGCACCCTCCGATTCCAGTCAGGAAAAGATTGGGGTATAAACTTCCGCAGGAATATCAGGAAATCAAATGAAGTAGCGTATTGGTCGCCTATCCCAATCGGATTTACGATAAACCGACTCTCACTAGCCGGAACCGTAACCGGACTGGACCTTCAAAGTCCGGGCAATCTAAAAGTGATTCCCTATGTCCTTGGCCGGGCCGAAAAAGATTTTACAAACCCCGATTCTGAAACTGATTTTTCTGGAGATGCCGGTGCTGACCTTAAGTTCAGTATAACGCCAAGTTTGACGCTCGACCTTACCTATAACACAGATTTTGCCCAGGTGGAAGTAGATGACCAGCAAGTGAATCTGGATCGCTTTAATTTATTCTTCCCGGAAAAGCGACCTTTCTTTTTGGAAAATGCAGGTCAGTTTACCGTAGGTAGCCCGGGTGAAGTGGATCTTTTCTTTAGTCGGCGTATCGGTATTGGTGATGGCGGTAGAATAGTACCCATTATTGGTGGTGCCCGCTTGTCAGGAAAGCTTAATAAGACCAATGTGGGACTGCTGAGTATGTTCACCGATGATGTATTTGACGAAGGAATAGAAAAAAACAACTTTACTGTGGCTCGTGTGAATCACGAGTTTGGAGGCCGAACTGCCATTGGTGCCGTGTTTGTCAATAAAGAAGGCTTACAGACAGATAATACCTATAACCGGACCTATGCTATAGATGGAAAATGGGGCCTGGGCAACAAAGCCCGGTTCTCCGGTTTTTATGCCCAGACACGGGATCCTGAAAAAGCAGATGATGCGCATTCCTACAAACTGCAATATGACTACCAGTGGAATAACCTGGTTATGCGGGCTGCTTATACGGAAGTAGGGGAAGGGTTTAATCCTGAGGTGGGATTTCTATTGCGCTCGGCCTATAAGAAACCTGAAGGCCTAATACTGTATCATCTAAGACCTAAAAAACCGGATGCCAAGATTTTGGAATACCGTCCACATGTATCCTATCGCGGTTATTGGAATTTTGATGGCTTTCAGGAAACAGGATTTTTACATATTGATAATCACTGGGAGTATAAGAATGGCATGGAAATTCATACAGGTGTGAATATTACACGGGAAGGGGTGGTTAATGCCTTTGATATTTCAGATGGAGTTACGATAGAGCCCGGAACCTATGATCATGTAGAAGGGCAGCTTATTTTCTTTACGAATAGGAGTAAGCCGCTTTCGATTAGCACACGCTCTGTGATCGGTGGCTCTTTTGGAGGTTCCCGCTATCTTAATAGTGCTACTTTGCGATACAGGCATGGCGATAAGTTGAATACAGAAGTAGGCTATCAATACAACAAATTCGACCTGCCCGGAGGCACTTTTTCAGCGAACATATTTCGCGGGGCCATGGCCTATTCCTTTATGCCAAATATGTATCTGCAAGGCCTGATTCAAAACAATACGGTAGCCGATCTGTGGTCTGTAAACTTTCGGTTTGGATGGCTTCAAAAGGCTAATGCTGGGCTTTTTGTGGTATTTAATGCCAACTGGCTAAATGACGATCCATTTAATAATAGTATCATCATCAAGTACTCCAGAATGCTTGACCTGGTACGTTAGATTTTCGAATTAAGCTTGCACAATTTCTTAGGCTTGGTACAGATCTGAGGCATTTATTCCTTTGTATTCATTGAATTCTACAGGTTCTCTCTGTACGATTTCTTGAGGTATCTGTTCCAGCAGTTCGCTAAAACCCGCATCGCTCAAGTCTTCAACAAAGGCTGCAAATTCATCTGAACGTGCACTCGGTTGCATATATCTGGCATACATCTTCCCAATAGATTTTAACATGGGAAGATAGGGTTGGATGTCCGTTGTAGTAGATGCAGCTTCGCTGTCTATCCAGGCAATAGCCACCTTCTCGATGGAATTTTCATCGATCATGGCAGCCCTCAAAAGCAATTCAATATCAAAGGCAAATTTAGTTTCGATCATATCCGGGATGATCTTCGCAACAACTTTAGTATCAAAAGCTTTAAAACCGCATTGTGTATCTATTATGGATCCGAGAACGGGGATCATTTGTTTCCACAAATAGATGAATAATTTTCCCCGGTTATTCCGACCGGCTTTTTTGATAACTACGGATTTTGGTTCACGCCGGGAACCAATGGCCACCTTTTTGCCCGATTCTAAAATGGGTTTGATAAGCATCCCTACCTGGCCTAAATGAGTGGAAAGATCTGCATCTGTATAGACGACGATATGGGAACCTTCTTTGCTTCTTTGAACCGCATCCCACATTCCGTAAACAATAGATCCGCCTTTCTGGCTCTGGCCGGTGTCATCCAAAGATTTTACCGGATCCAGGCCTTGAGCAATAGCTTCTGACAAGAACAACACCCTGGCTTTTTCCTCCAAATGGTTTTCTTCAATGATCTCTCTTGCGATGCCGCCACTATTTTCAGGACAACCGTCATCTACTATGATCAATTCCCAGGATACCTTGGGTGTTGCTTCAAATAACCAGTCGAGTTGTGCCACCTTCTTGCGTAGAAAATCTTCTCCATGGGGATGTTCGGCCTGGGTACGAATCCGGTTGTGCTCTTTGTACACTGCAAATACGACACTGAGGCGCAAAGGCTCTGAAATGGTGCCCACCCAGAGTTTTGACATTGCCAGCATTAGGGCAAGTCGCAATGCAATGGTTCCCTGTTCTTCCTGAGCGACCAGAAAGGATTCTATTTCGGCCAACTCAGATGGATCTGTAACATTGGCGATAAGTGAAGCGGTGATCTCATAAACCAGATCGGCATGATCGGCTCTTGTGAGATCTATTTTTTTTGGGCTTTTAGCCGATAATTCGCCTAAAAGTTGCTTGGTTGATTCCGATAAGGGTGCCGTCATGGTGCGCTTTAAAATAGTAAGACCCCGAAATTAGAAAAGAGTAGCAAAGGAAGAAAGATAAATATGAAAAAGTCATTACGAAAAAACCAGATCTTCATAAACAACCCGTTCACTTATTTCGGGTACATTCCCGGCGTATTCCTTCCCGCGCAAACGGGCAACGGTATAATAATCCAATTCCTCAGCAGGGTAGGACTGAATGAGCTCTTGTATGGCTATAATGTCTAATTCATCATTTACGGGGTTAAGCCATTTGTCTTCTAATTCATCAGGCAAGATCAAAGGCATTCTCGGTCCCTTGATCCTGGGATTGTTGTGGATCTTTTCCAGCAAAGGGTTCCCGACTGTTGTCACGATCGAGAAGGTTTTGAGTATTTCCCCGGAGTCCTTATCCACCCACTCGCTCCAGAGTCCGGCCAGGGCCAAAGGGCCGCCATCTTTTCGGAAGATATAAAAGGGAAAGGTTGCTTTATTATAATGGTGATGCTCATAAAACCCGTCGACATAAATGATACATCGATTATTACGGGCCGAGGTTCGGAAGGAAGGTTTTTCAAAGATGGTCTCTCCCCGGGCATTCAGTGTATTATTCCACAATTTCTTTTGTTGTACCGAATCCTTTACCCAAAAAGGGACTAAACCCCAGGTAGCCACTGTGGGCCGCTCCGGTTGCTCATCTGTATAAATTAAAAGTTTTGGGTGTTGAAAGCCTGATGCGTGATAAATAGGCAGGTCTGTAAAGGGAATAAGTTCCTGTTCGATCTGCCTTACCGCTTTCTCATCACCATAGCGCCTGGCCCGTTTTAACTGGGCGTTCAATCCTGCCTTTATATCGTAACACATATTCCTTATTCTTTCCAGCCGGTCCAACCCGGTCCACGTACAAACCTTCCCGGAGTAGCCCCTGTATGTTCCCCGTCTTTCAGGACTTGCTCCCCATTGACAAATACATGCTGCATCCCTGTCGCATATTGATGTGGTTCCTGGAAAGTAGCATTGTCCTGGATGGTATTGGCATCAAATACGACGATGTCAGCAAAATACCCCTCCTTCAAGGCGCCGCGTTTTTTTAGTTTCAGATTTGTAGCCGGCAGGCTAGTGAGTTTATAAATGGCATCCTCCATAGGGATCACTTTTTCATCCCGCACAAAATACGCTAACAGCCGGGCAAAAGAACCATAAGCCCTTGGGTGTGTACTTTGCTCAAGGAAAACCCCTTCGGCCGACATGGATCCGGCGTCGGAACAAATGGCCATATACGGCAGGGCGATCTTTTTGCGAATATTTTCTTTGGACATAGAGAAGTAAACAACCTGGATCCGACTATCATCTTCATAGATAAGATCTGTTACGGCCTGTGCAGCCGAAATGCCGCGCTCATCTGCCACTTCTTTTAAGTTTTTTCCGATATAATGCCGCATTTCTTCATTGCGGAAGCCTACAAGCAGGATATTTTCCGGCGGTACATGGAAGTCCATCTCCTCCATGATCTGCTCTTTCTTATCGGGCTGTTCCAGTAATTTCATCGTAGCTCCGTGACCCCCTTCTTTCGCCCAGGCAGGCATAAGGACATTGAGCCCGGTAGAACTGGCATTATACATATACATATCTGTCGTTATCGGTAGTCCCCTGTCGCGTGCTTCTTCAACCAGGGTGATCGCACTGTCCAGCAACTGCCAGTTGGCATTCCCCGATGCTTTAAAATGGTAGATCTCAGCAGGAAGGTCTGCGGCTTCGGCTATTGTGATCAATTCATTGACGGCTTCCAGCAATTTCCCTTCTTCATCCCGGATATGGGATACATACATGCCGTCATATTCAGATACCACTTTAGCTAATTCTATGATCTCTTCCGTAGATGCATGACCGCTTGGCACATAGATCAGGGATGTAGACATACCTACGGCACCTTCTTCCATGGCTTGCCGGGTCAACAACTTCATCGAATCCATTTCCGCTTCTGTCGGAGGTCTGTTCTCAAAGCCCATCAGGTATTGCCTTAATGTCCCGTTGCCAATAAAGGAAGTAACATTGGTAGAGACGCCTTTGTCTTCCAGGAATTCAAGGTATTCCCCAAGAGTTGTCCAGCTCACATCGTATTTGATGCTTCCCTGGTTCTCCTTCATGCTTTCTTTCATTCGATCATTTAACGGACCCATGGATCTGCCTTCCCCCATTACCTCCAGGGTCACGCCCTGGCGGATATCGCTTTGCGACCTGCCATCCTGTATCAGCGATACATTGGCCCAACTCAGCATATTGATAAACCCGGGTGCTACAGTCAATCCTTTTGCATCAATTTCAATAGTGCCATTGGCACGACCTAAGTCGCCCATAGCGGCAATCGTATCTCCGCGAATTCCAAGATCGCCCAAATAGGAAGGCTCTCCGGAGCCATCAACTAAAAGTCCGTCCTTGATCAGGACATCGAATTCTTGTGGTTCGGCACAGCCTGTAAGGAAGACGAGAAGGAGTGCCATACAGCATTGAAAAGTGGATTTCATAAGTGCTTAGGTTGAAAAAGTTTGTACTTCTAAAAATACGCTAAAATATGGGCCTTGTCAACGATTCATCTTTGTATTTTTGCCCCAAATCTGAGACAATGAATTCACGCGAGAAGCAACTCGAGGCGCTGGACAGGCTCCTGACCATCATGGATGAGTTAAGGGCACAGTGTCCATGGGATAAGAAACAGACCATGGAGAGCCTGAGGTACCTGACTATCGAGGAGACATATGAATTGGGGGATGCTATTCTCGATAAGGACTTGCAAGAAGTAAAAAAGGAATTAGGGGATCTGCTGATCCATATATTTTTCTATGCCAAGATTGGATCCGAAACAGGAGATTTTGACATCGCTGATGTCGCCCAGGACATTAGTGAGAAACTTGTACAAAGGCATCCGCATATTTATAGCGATGTGATTGTTTCAGATGAAGAGGATGTAAAAAGGAATTGGGAAGCGATCAAGTTGCAGGAGGGGAAGAAAAGTGTCCTGGAAGGCGTACCGGTAAGCCTGCCGGCCCTCGTAAAAGCAAATAGGATCCAGGACAAGGCAGCCGGGGTGGGATTCGACTGGGAGCAACCTGGACAGGTATTGGAAAAAATGCAAGAAGAACTCGAGGAACTTAATAAAGAAATCGATTCCGGGGATCAGGACAAGATAGAATCAGAATTTGGAGATGTTTTATTTTCCCTGGTGAATTATGCCCGCTTTCTCAAGATCAATCCGGAGAATGCCCTGGAACGCACTAACAAAAAATTTATCCATCGTTTTAAGCACCTGGAGGGAAAGGCAAAAGAGAAAGGACAGTCGCTCACTGAAATGAGCCTGGAAGAAATGGATGTTTACTGGAACGAAGCTAAGGAGCTTTAATCCCAATTAACAAATAAGCTTCGTGTTTAAGGCATATACCAAAGAGTTTAAATACAATACCGTCCTGGCATTTCCGGTGATCCTGGGCATGCTGGGTCACTCTTTTGTGCAGTTAGCTGATAACCTGATGGTAGGCCAACTGGGAACTGCTGAACTCGCTGCGGTGAGCCTGGGGAACAGTTTTATTTTTATTGCCATGTCACTGGGAATCGGTTTTTCTACTGCCATCACACCTTTGGTGGCTGAGGCGAGTGGGGCCAAAGACATTCCGGCCGGAAAGCGCGCCTTTAAACATGGCTTACTTCTATGCACCGTAT
>JAOTYW010000288.1 GCA_029861705.1 Flavobacteriaceae bacterium | reverse complement strand
GGCGACGGGCGTTACCCGCTATGCTACGCTATGGTGTCCGGACTTTCCTCATCCCGCAAATGCGAGACGCGATAAGATATCCTGCAAGCTGCAAAGGTACGATTTTGTTAATAACTAATTGGCCTGCAATGCCCATTCACAGGGGAAAATATCCGGCTATTTTTATATTTGTACATTCACCTTTTGTGAGTAAAATCTCAGTGTGAACCCAGATGGAACCTTTCATTGTATCGGCCCGAAAATACAGGCCACAGGATTTCAAGGATGTCGTTGGCCAAAGCGCCATTACGACAACACTTGAGAATGCCATTGAAAGCAACCACCTTGCCCAGGCCTTACTCTTTTGTGGCCCGCGTGGCGTAGGCAAGACTACCTGTGCCAGAATTCTGGCAAAAAAGATCAATGAAGATGGAACACAGAAGGCGGATGAGGATTTTGCCTTTAATATTTTTGAATTAGATGCAGCATCTAATAATTCTGTCGATGACATAAGGAGTCTCACAGACCAGGTGCGCATTCCCCCTCAAGTTGGCAAGTATAAAGTCTATATTATTGACGAGGTGCATATGCTCTCTCAATCGGCATTCAATGCTTTTTTAAAGACCCTTGAAGAGCCACCGCCCCACGCCATTTTTATCCTGGCCACTACAGAGAAACACAAGATCATCCCTACCATATTATCGCGCTGTCAGATCTTTGATTTTAAGCGTATTACGATAAATGATATTGCCACTTACCTGCAATATATCGCTGAGCAACAGGGAATTGAAGCAGATGATGATGCCTTGCATATTATTGCGCAAAAAGCAGATGGCGCTATGCGCGATGCCTTATCCATTTTTGACCGGATTGTAAGTTTTGCCGGGAAAAAAATAAGTCGGAAATCCGTAACAGAAAATTTAAATGTCCTTGACTACGATATCTACTTCAAGGCCACAGATCTGATCCTGGAAAATAATATCCCTGATCTGCTCTTGCTGTTTAATGACATCTTGTCTCAAGGCTTTGAAGGGCATCATTTTATCAACGGCCTTGCCTCGCATTTCCGCGATCTTATGGTATGCCGGCACGATGAGACCATAGCTCTTTTGGAAGTTGGCGAACAGGTTAAATCCCTATACCTGGAGCAGTCTAAAAAGACCTCACAGGAATTCCTTTTAAAAGCGATCGATCTTGCCAACCAGTGCGATCTAACATATAAGACAAGTAAGAATCATAGGTTGTTAGTAGAATTGACCCTGATGAAATTAGCTTCCCTGACCTTCGAAGTAGAAAAAAAAAACAATCGTAGCGTCTTAGGCCTGACTTTGACAAATTTCCTGATCCCTGCTTCTCATTTCTTTAAGAAAGACCTGGATATTCATGGTGGCAAGCAAGAAAAAATTAGGAGAAAGCCACTTTCTGAACGCAGGGTTGACACCTTAAAAACTTACGAAGAGAAAACGGCCGAGCCTTTGAAAAAAGAAGAAACTCCGGTCTTTGAAGCTGTTGCAGAGCCAACTCCAGCCAGTCCTGTTAAAAAGTTAAATATCAAAGATCGCAGCAAACGCATTTCCGGATTGTCTATTTCGGGAATCAGAGCTAAACGCGAACATGAGATTCGCAACCAGGAAGTTATCGCCGATACTATTGAGGTAAATATCAATCCGTTTACACAAGAAGAATTGGAGAGACTATGGGTGCAATACGCTCAAAATCTACTTAAAAAAGGGCGACCCATACTTTCTTCGAATTTAACTCTCAGCAAGCCTCAAATGACTGGGGATCAAGGTATCCAGTATACACTTCCCAATCACAGTATGAAGAAGGAACTGGACATGGAGCGGGAACCCCTCATGCGCTTTCTTCGCAAAGAGCTCAACAATACGGAGATCACCTTGGAGATATTGGTGAGTCAGGAAGAGGCTAAAAAATATGCCTATACTCCTGAAGAGAAATACGAAAAGCTAAAAAGCAAGAATCCGGATCTGGAGCTGCTTAGAAAGACTTTTGATCTGGAATTATGATCCCTTATCTTTTATTCTTCGCCAGCTAAGAAAAATCATAAAAAGACCACTAAGTAACAATCCCCAAGCTTCCCTTCCGCGTTCTATATTTTCAATATCGCCTTCACCAATTGTAAAACCTTCGAATTTATCCGGCCATACCAGGAAGGTTTGGATCAGGTAAAGAATGGCTAAAATAATTCCCAGCGCAGGATGAAACCGATCAAAGTAGAAGAGCAGACATGCTCCTGCCGCAACCCCATAATTGGCGTACCATAGCAGTGCGTCAGGGTCATTGTGTTGTACAAAAGCCGCCCAAGTAAATAAGAGGGCAAAAATCAATGCGAGGATCTTACTGAATTTTTTCATCTGTTTGGTTTATCTGTGAGTAATCGTTTGATCAAATCGTGAATTTCTACTGCCGAGATTGGTTTTTCTGGCACCCCTGAAGGGGTATCTACAATGACCACTGGATGGTCTTCCGAATCTTCCGGAATTCTGCCATGTGATCCTTTAACAAGCTCTGCCTGCAAAGGTATGACATTCATTAAGGT
>JAOTYW010000287.1 GCA_029861705.1 Flavobacteriaceae bacterium | reverse complement strand
AATACCAAGGTGTATAAGCAGACTGGTAAATTGCTGGAAAAATATGATGTCATGGACCTTAGCAAGCGCTCAGGCGGGGGAGAATACCCTGTACAGGATGGATTTGGCTGGACGAATGGCGTTTTGTTAGCCTTATTGAAGGAGTAAAAAAAAGTCCAATAAATTCCAGCCTACTTTATCATAATTAAGACAGCTCCATTAGCTGAATCGCAAGTGTACCTAAGAGGAATAAAACTATCAGGACCGTCACCAGGGCATGTAACCAGAACTTTTTGGTAAATATCAAAATAGCAAAAGGTATGACTAGTATCAATGGAAGATACCAGTAGGATTGAGCCTCTTCTATCAAAGAGCGATTAATACTTATTGATAGGATGAAAAGTGTTAAGAGCGTATAATAATATTTGCGATGTTCTATGTACCAGGAATAGATATCAAATGGTTCGTTCGGTTGGTGGTCGGGCAATACTGCCAGCATGATCAAAAGGAGGAGGATTATAGGGATCAACCAAATAAAAAAGCCCAGACTAGTAGTTACTAAAGGTGAGGAAAGATCGATGCTCACGTTATACCAGATATTTATCATTCCCTGAAAAGCAGCAAAGGCGTGAACCATAGGGATCCAATGCCATTTAATTAATTTACGTGCTCGCAGGAGACGGTGAAGGCTGGTGATCAAATCTGCAAGTCCGAGACCTGCAATTATTGAAAAGAACAATAATAAGAGATCACTGTCCATAAGTTATTCAGATTTAACTTTTTTATATTTCTTTATGATCTCCAAAATAGCAGGGACCGGTAAAGCCTTTATTTCATGGCCATCCCGACCCACCATCGTTTCTGCAGCAAACAGCGAATTCAAAATAGCCTCTTCTGTCGCTTCAATGGTTGCTAAAAATAAAGGTGTCATGGCCTCATTTCGCAGGAGCTCCGGACTGCTTGATTTACTATCATTGGAGTAGGGTATTCGATTGGCCTCAGCTGTGGAAAAAGTGATCACATAATCGCCGCTGCCATTGGAAGCGATGCCGCCAGTTTTAGCCAAGCCCATTATTGCTCGTTTTGCGAGTCGCTCCAGGTTACGTGAGAGGATGGGCGCATCCGTTGCCACAACAATCATACAAGAGCCATCTACATCATAGGTGAACTGTCTGGGATAGTTGTCCAGTTCTTTGGCAATGGGCACGCCGTTAAGCTCAAAAACACCGCCAAAATTAGTTTGAACCAGGACACCTACAGTGTATCCCCCAAATTCTTCAGGTACAATACGCGATGCAGTGCCAATTCCTCCTTTATACTGGAAGCAGATCGTGCCTGTACCGGCACCTACATTTCCTTCCTGTACGGCTCCATATTTTGCATTTTCTATGGCCTCTATGACATGGGCTTCGGTCACATGCCTGCCCCTTATGTCATTCAGGTAACCATCGTTAGTTTCGCCAACTACAGCATTCACTGAACGCACATCCAGATTTTCCTCCTGGCTCAATGTATAGCTGATAAGCGCATTTGAAGCCGTTGGGACACTTAAGGTATTGGTTAATACAATAGGCGTTTCAATATTTCCCAGTTCTTTCACCTGGCTATATCCGGCTAATTTTCCAAAACCATTTCCGAGGTAGATCGCTGCCGGGACTTTCTCCTGAAAGATATTTCCAGAATGAGGCAGAATAGCCGTTACACCCGTGCGAATGTTATCTTCTTTGATCAATGTCGTATGTCCGACCGATACTCCCGCCACATCGGTTATGGCATTTAAAGGTCCGGGATTCAGTACTCCGTTCTCGATCCCATGGTCTCGTACACGTTTTTCCTGGGCTTCAGTAATAGCCGTAACAAGAAGCACTAATGAGCAAACGTATGGAATTGCTTTGATCATCTATTACTGAGTTCTTTATCGATCAATTCTATAGTCTTATCGATCTTGACCAGAGCTGTTTTGTAAGACTGGTCTTTTTCATCCATTATATAAATTAAGGAATAGATCAGGTTTTGAAATTCATAGCTATAGATCCCGTCCATGTCCATTATTTCGCCTGATGAAAAATTTACAGTTTTAGATATTCCGGGAATGGCATGCTTCATAATGCCATCATAATGAATGTTCTCTATCCTGTTGATATACAAATAGTGTTCTTCCAATTCCTTGACCTGCAATACTATTTGATGGTTTTTCAAGAGCTTAATTTGACCACTATTGATAAGCGTCTCATAGATATTTCCTTTTCTGTCAAAATCGGAATAGTTGGTCAGATTAAAAGCGATCTTCCCCAACGTATCTTTTTGGCTAAAATCTTTTTTTTCAATGATATCGGTACCGTGCTGGAACATGGATAGGAAACGATTGTTAAAGGATATTTGCCCTTCAATACGATCTCTGTCATTGTTGATCTGGTCACGGATATTGGTGTAGGTAGTCAATTCATCCATCCGCTCCTTGTGATTCGTATCCCAATCGCTAACCTGAAAAGCGAGCAATATCCCGATCATGACCAGAAATATTTCCAATATTGCATAGATCAGATACTTCTTGAATGCATTA
>JAOTYW010000004.1 GCA_029861705.1 Flavobacteriaceae bacterium | reverse complement strand
TTGTTACGGGTACCATCTTCTCTGCATCGGGTAATATAACATCTGGACTGACCTTATTTGACGGTTTACGCAATGTCTATCAAATGAACCGGGCACGCTTAAATGAAGTTGCCAATCAATACCGCCTGGATAATCTTATTGACGACATTCGTTTAAATGTAGCCAATGCTTATTTGCTGGTGCTGTCTAATAAAGAATCGCTAAAAGTCTTTAGAGCACAATTTGCTGTAACAGAACAGGACATGAAAAGGACTAAGGAATTGGTAGATTCGGGAGTGGTGCCAAGAGGTGATCTCCTGGAAATTGAGGCCACAGCAGCGAACCAGGAACAACAGATCGTAGATGGGGAGAATCAAGTTACCTTATCCCTTATTAGTCTTGCGCAGTTGCTACAGATCACGGATTATGAAAATTTTGATATTGCCGACGAGGAATTTGCAGTACCTCCTTCAGATATACTGGATAGCTCTCCTAAAGTGATCTTTGATAAAGCCCTTACTTTTAGGAATGATATTAAATTCTCTCAAGCGAATGTAGATTTGGCTGAGAAGGACCTTCAGATCGCCAAAGGCGCAATTTTTCCCACTATTGGCGCTTTTATAAACTACAATACACGTTATTCAGATCAAACAATAGACCCGTTAACGGGTGAGACCATTCCGTTCCGGGATCAATTGTACCTAAACGATGGTATATCTTATGGGGCCCAATTGACTATCCCGATTTTTAATGGATTCAGTACAGGAAATAATATTAAGCGTTCCCAGATAAGCCTGGAGAAAGCGCGGTTGCAGTTCGAGCAGGATAAATTAGATCTTGAGAACACCATCAACATAGCTTATGTAGATGTACAAAGTTTTGCAAAATCATACGAAGCAGCTCAGAAAACATTGGAAGCGCGTAAGCTGGCTTATGAGTATTCCAAAGAACGATTCGATGTAGGTTTGATGAATTCTTTTGATTTCAGTCAGGCCCAGGCACGTGTTGATAATGCCGAAGCAGAAGTGATCCGAACGAAATACAACTATATTTTCCGAATCAAAGTACTGGAATTCTATTTCGGCCTGCCTATCACTTTGAACTAGCGTATCTTTGTGGCCGCAATGGCCTTACTACTCCATATAGAAACAGCAACGACCAATTGTTCTGTCAGCCTGGCTGAATCAGGACAATTGTTGCGTTTAAAAGAGCACGCTAGTCCACAATACAGCCATGCAGAGGAACTGCATATATTTATCCAGCAATTAATGAAGGAGGCCGGGAAGTCTTTTGCAGAACTTTCGGCAGTGGCTGTAAGTAAAGGCCCGGGGTCATATACCGGATTACGAATTGGCGTATCGGCCGCTAAAGGTTTGTGTTATGCACTGAATATTCCTTTAATCTCCGTCTCAACACTCGAATCATTAGCGCGTCACCAGCAAGGTCATGAAGACTTTATAATTCCTGTTTTGGATGCGAGGAGGATGGAGGTATACTCATCGGTATACACCTCTGAAATTAAGGAAACAAGGGGTGTAGCAGCAGAAATTATTGATGAAAATTCCTTCGCTGAGTTCCTGGAAAAGGGAGTGTGTCATATCATCGGACCCGGGGCTCAAAAGTGTTCTGAAGTGATTAGCCATGAAAATGCTGTTTTCTATGCCAAAACCCTACCTTCTGCGAATGAAATGATCCCTACTGCCTATTCTAAATGGGAAAAGAAAATTTTTGAAGAGGTGGCTTATTTTGAACCTTTTTATCTCAAAGAATTCATAATGGCAGCTAAGCGCCAATAAGTTTTAGTAGGGCTTCCTGCGAATCTTCAAGAGGCAATTGACAGGATCCATGTTCACAAATATAAAAGAGGGTTTTCTCATCTTCTAAACGTCCTTTAAAGAGATCAAGATCTACTTCGGAATTCCCTGCGGCCAGGATACTTTGTGGCAAATAAGTGCGTCGAATCAATGCAGACTGATGTTTATAATCTTTACCAGTTATAACTACTTCATGATATGGATAGAGTTCCCATAAATAGAGTTGCATCCAATTGGCATAGGCGCCCATTGATTTGCCGGCTTCAGGAATATGGGTACGAATTTTGGCATAGACTTCACCAAATTTAGCATGAGGATAATACCTGTCCAATTTAAATGCAATTTGGGCAAGGACAGAATTTGAAGCGGGAATCACATTGTCTTCTCGCTCAAAGCTGCGCCTGATAAGTTTGGCGTCATCTGAAGAGGTGTAGTGGAATAAGCCACTTTTGGGGTCATAAAAGTGAGATAGGAGGGCCTCAAATAAACCCTTTGACCGCTCCAGCCACTGTAGGTCAGAACAAGTTTCATATAAGGCTATGTAGGCATCTGCCAAGAGGGCATAGTCGTCAGCAAAACCATGGATTGTACCATCAGCATTGTATGGGGTGCGATATAAGCGACCTTCTGTCGATCTGTGATTAGATTCTATATATGAAGCCGTTTCCACAGCCAGGTCTGTCCATTTCGACTCTTCTAAATATCGCGCTGCATCTGCCAGTCCTTTGATGACAAGCGCATTCCAGGAAACCAGGATCTTAGAATCAAGTCGGGGTGCACTTCTCTTCTTACGGATAGGGAGTAAAGTCTCTTTCCAGGATTGTACCATTGCCTGGAGTTCTTCTTCGGTCATTTGCCACTTCCGTGCAAACTCAGTATCACTTGAAGTGCGGATCAGCACATATTTATCGGCTTCCCAAAAGCCAAAGTCATTTACATTGTAGTACGCTGCAAAGCGTGGAAAGTCATCCATAAGGATCTCCTGTAATTCCTCTTTGGTCCAAACATAAAATGCCCCTTCTTCAAGTTCGCCATGAGCGTCCAGGCTATCGGCATCCAAAGAAGCATAAAATCCCCCTTCAGGGTGCATTAGTTCTTCTGTAAGGAAGGAAATAGTATCGTCCACTACCTGTTTGTAATAGGTATTCCCTGTAATGGCATATCCTTTACTATAAACACTCAGCAACTGGGCATTATCATAGAGCATTTTTTCAAAATGAGGTACATGCCATCTCATATCTACACTATAGCGGGCAAACCCGCCTGCCAATTGGTCCTGAAGGCCACCATAGGCCATTCGGGTTAAGGTTGTATTTAAATAGTCTAGTACCTCTTGCTTCTGGCTGACCGCATAATAGTTCATCAGGAATTCCAAATTTACGGGCATCATAAATTTGGGAGCTCTGTTATACCCGCCATACTCCGGATCCATCTTTTGCAGCCAGTTCATAATGGCCAGGTCTAGTGTTTCCTTCTCCGGCATTTTTAAGCCTTGTCCTGAAGGCTGATTGATAGAGATAAGGCCTTGAGTCAAATCCTCTGCATATTGAATAACTTTCGCAGGATCATCCTCGTAAAGTTGTGCTAATTGAGCGAGGGTGTGTTGCCATCTGTCTTTTGGGACATAAGTAGCGCCCCAGAAGGGCCGACCATCGGGTAATGCGATAATATTTAGAGGCCAGCCGCCTGAGCCCGTCATAAGCTGCAAGGCATCCATATAGATCTGGTCTACATCCGGCCTTTCTTCGCGATCTACTTTGATATTGACAAATTGAGCATTCATCACTGCTGCTACTTGCGCATCTTCAAAACACTCTTTTTCCATGACATGACACCAATGGCAGGCAGCATATCCGATACTGATCAGAATAAGTTTCTCTTCCTTTTTAGCTCTGGCAAGGGCATCTTCTTTCCACGCTACCCAATTTACAGGATTGTGTGCGTGTTGCAGCAAATAAGGACTCGATTCATGGATCAAATCGTTCGTATGCATGAAATCCGACTTTATCTTAAAAGTAGGGATTAATTTGCCCGGAAGTGTATAGAAATAAAAAAGCGCCGAAAAGGCGCTTTAAATGCGATGATCTTTAGAAGTTAATTTACTTCAAATGTGATCTTTACGTTTACACGAAAATCGTCGATTTCTCCGTTTTTGATCGTAGCGCTTTGCTCATTCACATATACAGAACGGATATTTTTTACGGATTTTGAGGCGTGCTTTACTGCATTTGCAGTAGCATCTTCCCAGCTCCTTTCAGAGTTGGCAAGGACTTCAATTACTTTTAATACTGCCATAATGGTCTATGTTTTACGAATTTTCCTTAAAGAAACGAAGAATAGCAGTAATTACCAAGATAATGAAGGCCTTTAACCGTTCATGGCAAAAACTTCTTCTACCTTGTCACCCAGCATATTTTTCAGCATCTGTTCAATCCCGTTTTTCAAGGTAAATGTCGATGATGGACAACCGCTGCAAGCACCTTGCAAAATCACGTTAACAACCTTAGAATCAGGATTATAAGATTGAAATAGTATATTGCCGCCATCCATGGCAACAGCGGGTTTCACATATTGTTCCAGAATGGAGATAATCTCCTGTGAAATATCATCGAGTTCACTGGAATTTTCTGGAGCAGCTGCGGTTTGAACAGGCCTGGCCGAATCGCTAACAACAATGCCGCCGCTGGTTATATATTCCCTGATAAATTCTCTTAAGTCCATCGTAATATCAGTCCAATCAGCGCTTTCATCCTTAGACACGGAGACATAATTTTCATCCAAAAATACCTGGGAGACATATGGCTTTTCAAATAAGACTTCTGCTAAGCCGCTTTGACCTGCTTCTTCTTTTGTTTTGAATTCATACATCTGGTCTACCAGTCGCTTATTCGCTACAAACTTCATAACAGCAGGATTGGGAGTGACCTCAGCATAGAGTGTTATCGCTTTAAGTGAATTGGATTCTGCTTCATGGAGTATGGCTCCCCCGGCGTTTAAATATTCCACTAATTGTTGTGCAACTTCATCTTTGACATCATCCCATTCTACAATTGAGAAACGTTCCAGGATGAGGGCCTCCGGAAGTATCTGAACTGATTTTATAAAAGGGAGGTAAAAGAGTTCTTGTGCCAGGGGTGATCCCTTGGCCTCGTCAATATTTGTAAAGGTGTGATGCGCCTTCGAGATCGACTGATTCACATGAAATTTCAGAAGACTTGGTTCCGACATTTCTTCAAGGCGGATTACATACTCACTCATAGCTCTTAATTTGTGCAAAAATACGATCTATTTACCACTTGGCATATACATAATAATGTATGTATTCACCCGTTATAGTTTATATTTGACCAAAGCGATGCAGATCTGCGCCCCTTCCATGAAGAACCTATCCCTTGTCTTTGCTTTTTGTTTTTTATCCTGGCAAATCGTACAGTCTCAGGAAGGTATACCGGTATATTTTGATTATCTCTCAGATAATTACTACCTGGTTCACCCTTCTATGGCAGGTATTGGAGAAGGCGGTAAGATCCGCATGACGGCAAGAAAGCAGTGGTTCGATGTAGATGAAGCACCTAATCTTCAAACATTAAATTTTCACTATAGAGTGCCTGATAAACCTAGTGGTCTCGGTGCAATCATTTTTAATGACGCCAATGGGTACCACTCACAAACAGGCTTAAAAGTCACTTATGCCCATCATTTGCGATTTGGTTCAGACGCCAGGTACCTTAATCAATTGTCATTTGGCTTGAGTACTGGTTTTATACAAAGCAGTCTCGATGAATCCGAATTTCGCTCTGTGATCCCCGATCCGATTGTGACAGGTGTTAAAACCAGCGTAAGTTATTTTAATGTAGATTTTGGAATGTCTTATAACTACCTGGAGTTCTATGCACATGCAACGGTATTGAATGCCTTGGGAAGTGGACGTGACCTTTATACAGCTATCGAATTTGATAATTTGCGACGTTACCTCATGCAAACGGGCTATTATTTTGGTCGGGGAGATTGGCGGATCGAACCCTCGGTCTTATTTCAATTCACAGAATTCACTAAGGAAAAAACCATCGATTTTAATGCCAAGGTATACAGGCGGATGGCTTTTGGAACGGTTTGGGGTGGACTCTCATTCCGACGTGGATTTGATGGGGCTCAATTTTTGGCAAACGGACAATTTGGAGAACAACGTCTGCAGTTATTTACGCCTGTTGCAGGTGTTAATTTGAAGAACTGGATGTTTTCTTATAATTATTCATACCAATCAGGAGATATTCGTCTCGATAGTGGCGGTTTTCACCAGATCACAATTGGATATGAATTTGGCCAGAATGACAATGGCTCCCGTTTAGATTGCTTCTGTCCTGCGGCCAATTATTAAAAAAGGCCCATCCTTCTACTAGAACAGGCCTTGTCTATCAGCATTTCTCGTTTACTTATCCCAGGTATAGTTTTTCTTAGATGCCTGTTTTTTAATGGCATTTAACATGGCATTCTCCAATTCACCTTTTTGCTGATCCTGCTGTTGAGAAATATAGACTTCTCGTTTGGCATTTAGCGTTTGAATTTCTTCCTGAATTTTGGAACGGTCACGCTTTTTTTCCTTGATATAGGCTTCAAGTTGCGCCTCGCTTTTTTGTTGCAAAGCGGGAGGAAGTCCTTTTTTATCAATTTTACCCAAATCAAAATCGCGTTCTTCAGAAGCGTCTACAAGATCCCAGCTTGAATTATTATACAATCTGGAGCTTTTACTGACAGCTCGTTTGACAGCTACGGCTTCTTCCATTTCCATCGCATTATCGTCCTGGGCAACCTGAGCAGCACTTTTATAGGCACCTCGTGTCCCATAGGCGATATAAGTTTTATTCAGTTTGGCATTAAGCTGAATTATGATATCATCAAAAGGCGTAACAATTTGTACTACATGTTTGTTGTGATCAATGGCCATATATTCCCCACCTGTCAGGAGGGCTCCTTTTTGCCATTGAGTCTGGACACCCTGATGGTAATCGCCACAGAATATTGTATTTACAACTACATCCTTTTCTTTAGCCTGACTTGCGGCATCGCGATAATCCAATTTACCCTGTGTGAAAGGCTCATTCCCGGCAATAAAGATCATTTTCAGATCATCGGGATTTCTACCCCAATCCAGTTGTTTTAATGAGGTGTGGATTACCTGTCCACAGTACTCTTCACCGCCATTGGTATTTAATGAAAAGAGTCGCTCAGATATTTCATCAAGATCACTACTGAATCCTATTACCTGCTGAATATATCCTTCACGTGAAGAGAGATTATCATTGCCATATTGGTAGAGTGCGATCTCCAGCCTTGGGCGTTCCTGATTGCCGCATCGGGCATAGGTGAATTCATTGACAATATCCCATAATTGTGCTTTGGCCTGGTTGATCAATCCGTCCATACTATTACTGGTATCCAAAAGCAGGGCGATCCTTACGCGCTGTTTAGACATTTTCAAATGCATATTCTCATCTTCTTCCATTGGTAGCATTTCGTGATCAGGAGCCCATGACCCCATCACAAAAAGTAGTATAAAAGCTGAGAGAATTTGGCTTGTTCTTTTGAGTTTCATAACTAATTTTTTAAAGATTTATAGGATAAAGCTAAGGCGATATTCAGGGGTAAAAAACCGCGAATGAGGGAAAGGGTCTTTTCATTGAGTGAATAGACCCAACCGGCTCGTAAAGGCCTGTTTTTGGGCATTTTCAGAGCTCTTTTGACAGAAGAACCGTTTTTTAGTACGGTATAATTCCCCTAATTTTATACCGATGAAAAAGAATTGGATCATAGTAATCATTAGCTGCTTCTTCCTAACGGCGTTATGGAGTCAGGAAGAACGCAGCTCGTCTAAAAAAAGACAAGCAGAAGCTGCAGACCAGGCAATGGATGTAGCGTCTCGACTGTGGTCTCATTCCGAACTTCTGGACTCCGCCCGGGTGTTCCAGGTAAGCAATATTGAAAAGAGTATTGATTATGTAGCACGCTCCCTGACACAATTGGGGAGGGCTGCTTCAGCCAATGAGCAAGCTGCTTCCTTTGCTTTGCTTGGAGATGTATATAAGTATCATGGTCAATATGATCTGGCCATTTCTAATTATAACAATTCGCTGCGTTCTTCAGAAGACCTCAATGTAATAGTGTCATTGGCACAGACGTATTTGATCACAGGAGATCACGAACAGGCACGCAGCAGTTTTCTCCGGGGTTTGGAAATAGACTCAGCTGTTCCATACCGCCAAATACAACTCTATGAAGGACTGGGTGATGTCTATAAGGCTGAAGGGAATAGATCTGCTGCCCTGGAGGCCTATGAGAACGGATTAGCGCTGGCTGTGCAAAACAATATTACTCCCAAACAGGCCGATTTAAATTCCAAGAAAGCGGATCTGTATGCTGAGTATGACGAGCCGGCAAAGGCAGAAGAACTCTATGACAGTTCCTTGCAACTAGCTTCGGAAGAATCCCCTCAGCGCGGCGTACGCGAAAAAGAAAAAGTGGCCGATTTCTATAATAAAAATCAAAATTTTGATGAAGAGATCAAGTTGCGAAAAGAGAGTCTGGACGATATAAAGCAATTGCCGCCATCGGCACAGGTTGAAGCGGGAGCTGCTTTAAATGAACAAGTAAGCTCACAAGCTATTAATTATAAGATCGCGAATGCCTATATCGCACAGGAAAAAGATGCGGAAGCGATTCCATTTTTGGAAGAGAGCATTGAAGTAGCTGAGAGCGAGGATGACCTGGAGACCCAAAAAGATGCTACCCGAAAGTTATCTGAGGTTTATGGTAGACAGGGAGAATTTACCAAGGCCCTGGAAACATACCAGACCTATGTAGCAGTAGTAGATACCTTATATAAAAGAAAAGAGGAAGAGATAGCGAGTGCGCAGCGCCTGACCAGCCAGATCCTTGCTCAACAGGGGCGCATTACCGGCTTAGAACAGGAAAGAGAGCTTTCTATGAGCAAGTATGACCTGGCCCTGACGCAGCAGCAATTGGTGCAGGAAACTAACAAGCGTCAGCAATGGCTTATTTATTCCCTCTTAATTGGTTTCATTTTAATGGCGTTGGCAGCCTTTTTCTTTTATAGGGCAAACAGGCAACAACAATTCGCCAATAATTTACTTGCCCTGAGATCGCTTCGGACACAAATGAACCCGCATTTCATCTTTAATGCGCTGAACTCTGTCAATAATTATATCGCCAAGAACGATGAACGAAGTGCAAACAAGTATCTGAGTGACTTCTCAGCCTTAATGCGTTCGGTTCTTGAGAATTCTGAAGAGGATTTTATTCCATTGCAGAAGGAAGTGGAGCTATTAAAACTATACCTCGAATTAGAGCACAGTCGATTTCCCGATAAATTTGAATATGAAATAGAGGTTGATCCCGAGATCGATATAGAATCATACCAGATTCCTCCAATGCTATTGCAACCCTATATTGAAAATGCGATTTGGCATGGATTGAGATATAAGGAAGATAAGGGTACCTTAAAAGTGCAGATGACTTATAGGGACCCGGCTAATATTGAGATCCGGATTGAAGACAATGGAATAGGCAGAAAACGCTCAGCGGAGTTAAAGACGGATCATCAGAAAAAGAAAACATCAAAAGGCATGAGCACAACCCAAAAAAGGGTGGCTATCTTAAATAAGATGTACGATGATAAGGTGGATATCAGCATTGATGATCTGCAAGAGGACGAAACAGGTACGGTTGTTGTACTTCGGTTAAAAAAGGATCGATGAAATTAAAAGCACTAGTTGTAGAAGACGAAGCTAACAGCCGCGAGATCTTGCGGAATTACCTGGCAAAATACTGTCCGGATATAATTTTGACAGCTGAAGCATCTTCTATACAAGAAGGGTTGATCCTGATCAAAGAAAATGATCCGGACCTGGTTTTTCTGGACGTAGAGATGCCTTTTGGCAATGGCTTTGATCTGCTTGATCAAGTGCCTGAACGAACCTTTGAAACCGTCTTTGTCACGGCCTACGATCATTATGCAAAGGATGCGCTAAACAATCAGGCGGCTTATTACCTGACCAAACCCATTGCTATCGAAGAATTGATCAAGGCTGTTGCGCATGTCAAGGAGATCCGTGAAAAAGAGAACGCGCTTCATGATAAGGTGTTGCCGACTTCCTTATCACAAGTGCAGGGAAAACTAACCTTACCGCAATTGGATGGATTTATCGTATTAAATACTGATGAAATTCTTTATTGCAAAGCAGATGACAATTATACTGAGATCTATCTGGCTGATAAAAAGCATCTTGTAAGTAAGACGCTTCGATATTTCGAACAAGCCCTGGAGGCCTACCCTTTTGCCAGGATCCATAAATCGTATGTGGTCAATGTCAATGAAATTGTCAGGTATCACAGAGGAAAAGGCGGAAGCGTTGTGCTGTCTAACGGAAAGGAGATCCAGGTAGCCGCTTCGAGAAAAAAGGATTTGTTATCTTACTTTCAATAATCCGGTTTCACTAGTAAATAGACTTATGATAGTAGCTGTTAGAGGGATCACGCCTGTGATCGGAACAGATTGTTTTATAGCTGAAAATGCCACGATAGCCGGGGAGGTTGTTATGGGCGATCAGTGCAGTATTTGGTTTAATGCTGTTATCCGTGGCGATGTTCATTATATTAAAATGGGAAACAAGGTAAATGTTCAGGATGGAGCCATTATACATTGTACCTATAAGACTGCACCTACAGAGATCGGGAATAATGTGTCTATTGGACACAATGCAATTGTTCACGGCTGTACCATACACGATGATGTACTGATAGGCATGGGTAGTATCATTATGGACAATTGCGTAGTGGAAAGCAATAGTATTATAGCAGCAGGTGCTGTACTTACCAAGGGCACACATGTTCCGGCTGGTAGTGTTTATGCAGGAATGCCGGCAAAAAAAATAAAAGATATAGACCCCGCGCTAAGCGAAGGAGAGATCAAACGAATTGCAAATAATTATATCCTCTATTCAAGTTGGTTCAAATCCTAGTGTAACAACTAATACGCTTGCCTGAATGAGGTGGGATACTGAGTAGATTTCCATATTTTTGTCCCTTAATTTAGAATAAATGAAAGCATATATATTTCCTGGCCAGGGCGCTCAATTTCCAGGGATGGGTCTGGACCTGTATGAGGGCTATGACCAAGCCCAGCAACGATTTGAAGAAGCCAATGATATATTAGGCTTTCCGATTACCGATGTGATGTTCGAAGGAACTCCTGAGGACTTAAAACAAACCAAGGTTACCCAACCGGCTATATTTTTGCATTCTGTGATTATGTCTGAAGTTATGGGTGATGCTTTTAAACCCGATATGGTAGCAGGCCATTCCCTTGGAGAATTTTCTGCATTGGTCGCCAACAAGACCTTGGGATTTGAAGATGGCCTGAAATTGGTAGCTCAAAGAGCCATAGCCATGCAACGGGCCTGCGAAGCGCAGGAAAGTACCATGGCAGCTGTCCTGGGACTGGACGATGCTATTGTAGAAAAAATATGCCTCGACACAGAGGGAATCGTAGTTCCTGCAAATTATAATTGCCCGGGACAACTGGTTATTTCTGGAGAACTTAAAGCCGTTAGTACAGCATGTGATAAAATGAAGGAAGCTGGAGCCAAACGCGCCTTGATGCTGCCTGTTGGCGGGGCATTTCATTCTCCCTTGATGGAGCCAGCACGTGCAGAGTTGGCAGATGCAATTGAAGGAGTATCCTTTACTACCCCGATCTGTCCAGTCTATCAAAATGTACCCACTACGGCCATTCTTGATCCGGAAGAGATTAAAGCAAATATGATCGCTCAGCTGACGGCACCCGTAAAATGGACTCAAAGTGTTGAGAATATGCTAAAAGATGGTGCGCGAACGTTTATAGAAGTGGGCCCTGGTAAGGTTCTTCAGGGATTAGTCCGAAAAATAGATAATACTGCTGAATTTGACGTAGCATTATCCTAATAATCAGAGTTTTACGGAGGCAAAATGCATTTCGTCAGAATTATCGAGTTTTACACCTATTTATTAGCTTATGGACCCTTTTTTTATTATCATTGATGTCCTGATTCCATCGGCTACCAACGTAAATCACACATGAAGAAAATTCAATTAAAAATGAATTTCATGTAGCCTATGACCTTTAAGCACCAAACATACATATCTGGAAATTACTCCCGGGTCGTTAGAAAAATCTTTTTTTTGTTGCTCCTGTTAGCGATTTCCTTTGAAGTCTCAGCTCAGGTTACTGTTCAATTTACCCTTTCAAATTATTCAGATAACGAAAATGTCGGAGGGAATGTTCCGTCCATTGCCGTAGTTGGTAATGTACCTCTAGGATTTACAGCTACCTTTGAAGTCTCGGATCTTCTAACAGGATTGGCGACAAATGGTACGGATTATATCTACGCTAGTCCTGTACAAACCATTAGTCTACCTGAAGGAGATTATTTCCCCGGATTCCAAATTCCTTTGACAGCACAGACCGATTTTGCCATTGTAGGAGATCCTGTGGTTGAATCTAATGAAACGATCAATTTTAGCCTCTCTACAACAAGTCCGTTTGTAACCTTTGGGCCTAACACGACAGCAACTTATACCATTCTGAATGATGATGTTGCAGGTGTAACTATTACACCGGCAACAGGAACAACTACGGAAGACGGGGATAAAGCAACCTTTACAGTGACGCTTACGGCTCAACCTTCATTTCCCGTAACTGTTCCATTAAGTAGTACCAACACACTCGAAGGAACGGTACCTCCTAATGTGGTAATTGATCCTGCAGATTGGAGCGCTGGGGTGGAATTCGACGTAACAGGAATTGATGATGCCGTGGTGGATGGGGATGTTCCCTATACCATTATTACTGGAAATGTATCTTCAGGTGATCCATTCTTTAATGCCCTGATAGGATCGGATGTTGCAAATATCAATATGATCAATGAAGATGATGAAGTGGCAGGAGTGATCGTAAGTGCTATAGATGGAAATACTTCTGAAGCGGGCGGAACAGCTAACTTCCTTGTAACCCTGGTTGCTCAATCTACACATAATGTGACGATTGCACTTTCATCCTCAGACCCTTCTGAAGGATCCGTACCATTGAATGTGACTATTCCGGTAGCTGATTGGTCAACTGGCGTTCCTGTAACGGTTACTGGCGTAGATGATAATTTTGATGATGATGATGTGGCATATACCATTATTACAACCGATGTGTTTTCGACTAATTCGCCCTATAATGCCCTTACCGGTGCAGATGTTGACGACGTTGCGGTTGTTAATATAGATGATGACACGGCCGGAATAATTGTGGGACCTATAAGTGGAAATACATCAGAGCCCAATGGAACAGCAACTTTCCTTATAAGCTTGAACGCACAACCAATTGCTGACGCAGCTGTAGTTATCGATCTTAGTAGCAGTGACATTACGGAAGGGACTGTACCTGCATCAGTATCGATCCCAGCAGACTCCTGGAATACCGGAGTGAATGTAACAGTCACGGGAGCTGACGACAATGATGTGGATGGCGATATCTCCTACTCTGTCATCACGGGCAATGTTACATCCGCAGATATGGCTTTTAATACCTTGAAAGGCAATGATGTGGACGACGTCCTGAATATCATTAACGAAGATGATGACTTCGCTTCCTTGAGCATTACAGATGAGTCAGTACTCGAAGATATTGCCAGCGGAGAGATGATCTTTACCGTCACCCTCGACAAAAGTATCAATGGAGGCACTCAAGTTTCCTTTAGCTTTACGGATGGGACGGCCACTGGCGGCGGCATAGATTATATGGGCGCAGACGGTACTTTGGTGTTTACAGGCGCGGCAGGTGAAACGCAGACAATAACTGTTACTATAAATGATGATCCGCTGGTAGAAGATGATGAAACGTTTACCATTCAATTGGGAACGCCGACAAATGACGTATTACTTAGCGGTACCGGAGTGGGAACAGGAACAATTCTTAACGACGATATTTGTGGCGCTGGAACATCAGCTCCTCAATTGAATACAGGAATACCTACTACCTTTTGTGATATTATTACTGAAAGCCTTGATAACTTTGTATTAGATACACCCCCAACTGATACAACACTAATCTGGAGTATCAATCCGGATCCTTTGGAACCCAGTGGATATTTGTCACCGGCACAGGTTAGCAACCCTACTCCGGGTACGTATTACGGCTTTTTCTATGATGCGCTGAATGATTGTGCAAGCCCGACACTGGAGATCACCTTATCCATAAATAATACCCCTCAGATAACCAGCACTACTTCGGATACCCGATGCGGTGAAGGCGAAGTAACCTTAACAGTAGAAGGGTTTATTCCCAATTCGGCAACACAGCCAAATTTTTTCTGGTATGCCTCCCAGACAAGCACAGATGTTCTGTCAAATCTGGCAACATTTACACCAACAGTATCTGTGACTACTACTTTTTGGGTAGAGGCCACTGCTAACGGCTGTACCTCTGAAAGGGAAGGAGTCACGGCTACAGTTATACCCCCGGTTTCCGCAGGGACACCAATAGATGGGTCATCCTGTAGTGTACAAGCGAACGGACCTACTACAATAGACCTGGATGATCAATTGACCGGGGCCGACGCTGGAGAATGGACCATTACCACAGATCCATCAGGAAGTCTTACGATAAACCCGAATAACAATGTGGTGAATTTTGTAGGCAGGCCAGATGGCATCTATGTCTTTACTTTTACCACTACTGGTGCTGTTGCTCCATGCGTCAACGAATCTGTTGATGTCAGTATTCTTGTGAACGATTGTGATGTTGATTCAGATGGCGATGGACTATTTGATGGTGAAGAAGCAACACTGGGTACGAATCCCCTGGAACAAGATTCAGACGGGGATGGGATCGATGATTTTACAGAAGTAGGACCGGATATTAATAACCCACTGGATGAAGACAACGATGGAATCATTGATGCATTAGATTCTAATATTTTGGATTCCGATTCGGATGGGGTAAACGACCAACAAGATCCGGGGAATCTCGATCCTTGTGTGCCTGATAATTCCTTTATGTTGTGTGATTCAGATGGAGACGGGATAACAGATGGCGAAGAAATAGCCAATGGAACGGATCCCTTTGACCCATGTGACCCGAATTTGACACCTGATTGTAATCCAGATCCCATAGATCTCCAAATTGAAAAAATCGCCGATGCACAGGAAGCAGCAATCGGGCAATTATTGGTCTTTACAGTTACAGCAACAAATCTATCCGATCGCAGGATCCTGGAAATTTTGATTTTAGATAGTCTGCCTGATGGATTCCTATATGATTCTCATGTTTCTGATCTGGGTACCTATGATCCGGAAAGGGGAGAATGGATAATTGACGAAATGCAGCCGCTGGGTGAAGCAACACTGGATATATTAGTGGAAGTACAGGAAGGAACAGATTATACGAATACAGCTTCCTTGAGTAAATCTTTTCCGGCTGATGGGAATCCCACTAATAATTCATCAAGTGTTACGATCTCACTGGATATTCCGGAAGGTGTGGATCTGAAGATCGAAAAAGAAGCTGTGAGTTCTAGGCCTTTGGTCGGAGATGAAGTGACCTTTACCGTAATGGTAACGAATCAATCACTTGAAGATACAGTTAGTGATATTAGGGTTGAGGATATTGTAACACTCGGTTCCGAAGATGGCTTTGTTTACATCAGTCATCAAACGTTTAATGGGAATTATTCACAGGAGACCGGTTTATGGAATATTCCTGCTTTGGCCAAAAATGAAGAAGCAATTTTGGAGATTGTTGTACAAGTACCGAATCCAGGAACCTATTTTAACACGGCGCGCATATTAAGCTCTTCTCCAGCCGATAGTGACCCATCGAATAACATAGCAACGGCCGATGTTCAGGTAAATGAAAGAACCACGGAAGACTGCGGATTCTTCTTTAATCAATTCTCGCCGAATGGAGACGGGACCAATGATCGCTTACGGATCAATTGCCTTGAGCTATATCCAAATAATTCCATTGAGATATTCAATCGCTATGGCAGCCTGGTATTTGATGCAAAAAATATGACACCCGATAATACCTGGGATGGTACTCGTAATAATAAGGAAGTTCCGGATGGTACCTATTTCTACATCCTTGACCTGGGAGATGGATCTGAAATACAAAAAGGCTGGATACAAATTATCAGATGAGAATAAAACCAATTGACATATGGGATTGTCGGCGTATGTGCCTGGTATTGGTAAGCTCTTGTCTTGCGTTTATGGTCTGCGCTGAAGTGAATGGGCAACGTGAACCCCAGTATACACAATACATGTATAATATCGGCAGTTTTAATCCTGCTTATATTGGCTCTGTGACGAGAACAGATATTTCATTGTTGTACAGAAGTCAATGGATAGATATTCCCGGAGCCCCCAGAACACTTAGATTAGGTGTAAATGCCCCGTTGAAAAATGATAAACACGGACTTGGACTTAATATCGTGAGTGATGAATTAGGGCCGTCCAGCCAGACCTATGTAGATCTGGGCTATTCATTTCAGGTAAACTTGTCAGATGAAACGAAGCTGGCGTTCGGACTGGATGCAGGAGGATCATTCCTCAATGTAGATTTTAGTAAAGGTACTTTTGAAAATCCGGGTGAACCCATCTTGGATACCGAGATTGTAAAAAATTTCTATGCCACGATTGGGGCTGGTTTGTTTATGTATGGAAACGATTGGTACATAGGTACTTCGGTTCCTAATTTTCTTACAGATGACCTCTATAATGCCGAAGTGGCAACTATTGTTGAAGATAAATTACAATTTAATTTCATCGGTGGTGTAGTCTTTGATCTTAACGAGAATTTAAAATTTAAACCTGCATTTTTAGTTAATTTTATTTCAGGAGCACCAGCAACTATCAATGCTTCTGCTAATTTCTTATTTAGCGATGCGTTTACTGCAGGGGTTTCCTATAGGGCTGATAACGCAATCAGTGGATTGGCTGGGTTTCAAATCTCAAATACGGTTTTCATTGGCTATGCCTATGATTACGCGACGACTTCCCTGGCTGACTACAGTAGTGGTTCCCATGAAGTAATCTTAAAGTTTTATTTGGGGAGTGGGGATCCGGATACAGGTTCGTCTAAATCCAAGTCAAAAAAGGGGAAAGCTAAACAAATAGATACGCCTAGGTTTTTTTAATAAGAGGCAATGAGGATAGGGATTTTATTTACAGGATTATTATTACTCAGCAGTACATTGATATGGGCACAAAAACCTATATCCAAAGCTGATAAGTACTTTTTTGAATACTCATTTGAAGAGGCCATTGCAGAGTATATTAAAGAAACGGCTAAAGGACCTTTGTCAATGACTCAGATCCGTAATTTGGCTGAAGCATATGAAAAGACAGGGAATAGGGATGAAGCCCTTTTACTTTATCGGGATCTATTCGAAAGAGATTCTTTACTCTCTAACACCTATGTAAATAAAATGCTGAATTTGGTCAAGCTCACATCAGGTTCTGATCAGGACGTAAGAGACTTTTTGACTGCCAATACGGAAGTATTTAAGGACGAAGTTGTAGAAAATGCATTGTTCAATTATGATGTCCGCCAGGAGGAGACTGATCCCGAAAGCCAGTTCAGGATATTCGAAATACCGGCCAACTCTCCACAGTTAGATTTTGCACCTTCGTTTTTTGGCGATAACCTCTTATTCACCAGTAGTAGGAGTCAGGATTCAAAGGATACATATTTTCCAACAGGGGAATCGTTTCTGGATATTTTTATTGCCAAAATACAAGGAGATGGATCTATAAGCAATGCCATCCCTTATAATGTCATTGAAGAATCCAGATTTCATCAGGCAACGCCCTATTATTCATCAAATTTGAATAGGCTATTCTATATTCGTTCAAACGAAAAAAACGGACGACTCACTTTTGATGATAGGGGAAAAAATGCATTAGCACTTGGTGCTTCAGATTTTCAGAATCGGTTTACCTTCCTTATGCGAGACCTGAGTACTTCCTTTTATTATCCTTTCTTTGACGATAATACGCAGAAATTATTCTTTGCGGCTGAGTTTGACGATAGCTATGGGGGTACAGACATTTATTTTGTATATACCAACAACGGACAGATCATGTCTGCTCCTGTAAATCTTGGCCCAAAGATAAATTCCCCTGCTAATGAGATTTCTCCCTTTATATTTGAGAACAGCCTGTATTTTGCTTCGGATATATTCTATGGCCATGGAGGCATGGACATCTATAAATCGGACATGGGTGTGGATGATTATTTTAGTATTCCCATTAATCTAGGTCCGAGTATTAATACTCGCAGTGATGAGTTTAGCTTGATCATTCGTCCAGCGGAGGAAGGTTTGATTGGATATTTTTCCTCTAACAGAGAAGGAGGGAAAGGGAAGGATGATATTTATGGTTTTAGAGTAGCCAAAAAACCGGGCCCCAAATCTCTCATTCTAAAAGGTCAGGTAGTGAATGCAAATACAGAATTTGGAATTTCCGAAGTGACAATTACGGTAAAAGATAATGCGGGAAAAGTTTTAAAAGAGATAATAACCAATGCCCAGGGCGATTATCAAATTGAGATCCCGTGGCAAAAGGGCATTTCTGTGAGCTGTACAAAACCTAAATATTCCCTTTTTGACAGACGTTTTAGTGAAGCGGGGCTTGAAGCCGTCAAAGACAATAATGTCAATATTGAATTGGTGTATCTCGATGATATCGTAATGGAACGAGAAGAACAGACGGTAATACGCTTAAAAAAATTCTGGTTTGACAAAGGGAAAAGTAATATCACTCAGGATATTGAAGTTGAATTGAACAAAGTAGTAGAAACAATATCTCAATTTCCTAATCTACAATTACGCATTGAAGCACATACGGACAGCAGGGGCAGTGAGACCTCCAATAATAGACTTTCCCAACAACGTGCCGATGCTATAAAGGGCTACCTGCAGGCCAGGGGTGTATCAGATAGTAATATATCCGAAAGTATTGGGTATGGCGAAGAGCGAATCTTGAATAATTGTACAGATGGAGTTTATTGCTTAGATATACTTCATAAGAGAAATGAACGTCACTTGATCGTTATTCTGAACTACAATAGCTTGTACTAGCTGAAGAACAACCAGCAATAGTAAATAGCAAACCCACCAAGAAATAGCATTCCAACATAAGTAAGCACTTGTAAACCCTTTCCGGGTCTGTGCTGACTGGGGAGATCATGGCTCATGACATTTTTGAGATTCATATAGCCTACAACCGGAGCCAGAACAAAAGAAACAAAAGTTGCCAGGGCTACCAATAGTCCCATGTTTGCACTAAAGACGGTTACTACGAGATAATTGACCAGGGCTAAAAATAAGATGCCGATCACATAGTATTTTTTTCCGCTATAATCCTGTTCTTCCGGAGTTAGATGTTTCAGGATGTCTAAACTGACACGGGCTATAGCATCATGAGCAGTCATACAAGTACTGAACATGGTCGCAAATGCCGATACGGCAATAAAGATATAGGCCCAACTACCAATATGGGTTGTGAATAGCTGAACAACCTGATCTGCAAAAACGGTGGAATTTGAGCTGAGTTCAGTATTTGTTCCATATAGCGTAAACCAACCTATGATCAGGAAGAATACGGCCAACAAGGCCGTCATAATGTAGCCGGAGTTAAACTCTTGCAGGGCTTCTTTTAAACTGGGCCTGACCCCCAGTAGTTTGTATTTTTCCAAGCTCCATAAACTTATCCAACTCGAAGCTTCTACAGCTGTAGGCATCCAACCGATCAGGCTGATAAGAAATAAGATTCCCACCTCATTAAAAATGGCAGGGGGTTCAAAATTGGTTATGGCAATTACAGGGCCCTTTTGGACCACTAAAATGGTCGTGACTAATAAGGCCACAAATAAAATCGTGATAACAAATTTTAAGGAAGTTTCTAAAAACTTATATCGACCCAGGATTAGAATACTACTTATAAAAACAAATAATCCCAGGGCAGTGTACCCCACAGATAGATTAGGGATGTCAAAAAGATTTATAAACAGGCCGGCAGTAACCACATATAAAGCGGCCAGGATTGTAAATGTGGTGATAATAGTGATAAGGGTATAGATCCATAAGTATCCTTTACCACGGTACTTATAACCTTCTATTAATGACCTGTTCGTGACATTCGTATATCGTATCCCGAATTCAAAAAAAGGATATTTGAAAATATTCGCCAGCACGATAGGGATTACCATGATCCAGCCATATTGTGCTCCGGCTTTGGTAGATAGTACAAGATGCGATGTGCCGATGGCCATACTGGCAAACAGTAGTCCGGGGCCGAGATTTCGGAGTAATGTTTTAAAGCCTGACATTATTCAATGATCACTTTTTTACCAAGGAATTTAGGCTGTGTCTTCATCAAGATATCTACAAATACTTTTACCCTGGCAAAATATTCCCGTAAATGCACTTTGAGTCCCCTATTTCCCTGCACATCTTTGGCATTATAGCCAACGGCATGCAAACCATGCCTTTGAGCCAGGTAAATAGCCCGTTCATTGTGAAATTCCTGGGAGATCACCGTAGCATTCGTCAGGCCAAAAACTTCCTTAGCACGAACCATGGAATCCAGGGTCCTGAATCCGGCAAAATCCATATAGATCTTATCCTCCGGGATTCCTCCTTTTATCAGGTCCTTCTTCATAGTATCCGGTTCATTGTAATAAACGGTTCCATTGTCACCACTTACCAGGACGTATTCTATTTTTCCGGCTTCAAAGAGCGCAATAGTAGCATTGATCCGATGAGTGTAAAAAGGATTCATACCCCCTTCAACCAGGTGACGTGAAGTGCCAAGAATGATGCCCACTTTATTCTTGGGAACAGATTCTATGGTATGAAAAGTTTTGTCTTTTACGGCTCGCTCTATAATTATATTACACAGCAAGAGTACTAGAAATGGAAGGACAGCAAGGGTGATTAGTATTTTGCGAATTCCCTTCTTCATGGGTTTGTTTAAAATAAAGGTAAGGAAAGTGGCTAAATGATCTGGGACGATATTTAATAAATCCGCACAAGAACACTGTATAGAAATTAATATTATAAAAGCAGCCCATGAATAATCACAGGCTGCTTTTCCAATAATAGGCTATTCCATAGAGGAACTACATTTATTTGATAAAGGTATAACTGGCCCCAACCATGATCATGGATGTGGTCATATCATAAGACACCTCACTTCCGGGGATCGCCCCATAAGGAGGGAAGTTCCCAATAAACTGAGGGTTGAGAAGTTGCCCTGTTGTGGCATCACCGCTGCTGCCATAATGATAAACAGCATCTAAGGTGAATTTCTCACTAGCCTCATAGCTTAATCCAAATTGAAAAGCGTTTTTTATGATAGCTGTTGCAGGTATACTGAAAAAAGCAAGGTCTTCAGGAATTGGATTCGAACTATAGGTATAGCCCAATCTTAAAGGAAGTTGGCTTATGCCTTTGTATTGAAGTCCGGCAGAAATAACATTCATGTTTTCCCAGCCAAATCCTGCTACAGAAGCAGTAGGCGTCCATCCGACTGCCTCAAATCCTTCTGTATTTTCGTAATTAACCAGTCTGTAATCCACAGCCAGGTCAATCTTCTCTGTAGAATATCCCACACCAAATGACAACATGGAAGGATAATCTAATTGAAACGTATTGGTACCTGTACCGCCATCTAAATACGCATTGTCGAATTCAAATTCCGCAAAAGATTGTGTGGTTTTATACGCAGCTCCCGCTTTAAAGCCACTGCCCGAATCAAAGTACAAACCTATCTGTCCACCAAAACCAAGTGCAGTAGTTTCATCTGTTGATGGGTATCCTGCTGCAGTAGGATTAGCTGTAGGGTTGGGCATTAATTCCAGGGAGGAATAATCAAAGTTGGGTTGCAGCCCAATGGAAAATTGATCAGAAAGCTCGTACGCCCAGCTAAAGCTAACCTGCAAAAGATTGTACTCAGATTGGACTCGACCAAAACCGCCCATACTTTGAGGGGCAGTGATCGGGTTGGAGGCATTCTCAGGAAAAGTAACCCCAAAGCCGCTAATACCAAAGGCTGAAACCCCAAAGGTGTGTTTGCTTGACTCGTTGCCCCAGACCATCGCAATAGAAGGTAGTGGCGATACACCTTTATCATCTTCTGTGGTTCCACTAAAGAAATTTCCTGTTGGCATTCCCATAGTATCAAATTCAGGAACTGTAGAGCTCAATTCAGGAGATGAAAAGAAAAAGCCAATATCGGCTTTCAGGATATTCTCATCAAATGTTGAGAGTGCAGCAGGGTTCCAGTGAATGGCACCGGAAATATCCAGCGGCTGACCAGTGGCAGCCCCGCCCATAGACATGTTTACCGAACCAACCCCTTGCATGATATGACCGGCCTGGCCAAACATAAAGCTTGTGCACAATAATAAAAGTAAATACAAGATTGAATTTTTCATGTTGTTATAGTTTAGTAAGAGAAAAAAGAAGGAATAAACCCCGCTTATTTCTACAAATATTTGTTTCAAATAGCTATTAAATCTGGGTAAAAGTAGAAGCGCAAAACCTGCTGTTGTATGACGAATATCATAGAATGGAATCAGAAATGTAAAAAGACATAAATATACTGATAATCAATTAGTTACTTATGTAACATAAGTTTCATAACAGGGATAAAAAGGGCTGGAAAATGAAAATTTTTGAATAGGTATTTATGGGGTGATATATATCATAGGATAAACCTCGAATATGGTATAGATTTATACGATATATATAGGCTGAATTAGCAATGTATAATGTATTACATCCATCTTTTTCCCGAGTTCTATTCTTTGTATTAACAGTTCTGATAATGGCCTGTTCCAAAGATCCTGAAGGCGAGGATCTACCGGTACAATATGCCCTGTCAACTACTGTTACGCCGACAGGAGCAGGAACCATTACCGGCTTGGATAGATTTTATGTCTTGAATAGATTGCATGAAGCGGGATCTGTGGTCTATTTAGTTGCGGACCCCAGTTCTGGGTATTCATTCTCTGAGTGGACAGGGAGCGTGCAAAGCACAGATAATCCAGTATCTGTCACCATGGATTCAGATAAGAATATCACTTGTGTTTTTGAAAAACTAGATTCAGATAAAGATGGGGTAACAGATGATTTGGATCTCTGTTGGGATACCCCACAGGGTGAAGAAGTCGATGAAAATGGATGTTCTGATTCCGAAAGAGATTCTGATTGGGACGGAATACCTGACATCTCTGATTCCTGTCCGGACACACCGTCGGGTCAGCTTATTGATGAGAATGGCTGTTCAGATTCCCAAAAAGACACTGATGGCGATGGTGTAACAGATGATATTGACCTATGTCTTGATACTTCACAAGGAGAAATAGTTGGTGAATATGGATGTCCATCACCTTCCCCTATTTATTTGGATGAAAATGGGATAACTATCAAATGTTACGAATGGGCCGAAGTGGGGGACATGGGTGTAGTAGATGGAACAGCCTATACAATCGTTGATGAATTACAATTAAGGCAATTAGTAACATCCGGAGATAATGTACCCAATGTTTGTACTACCAAAGTTACCAATATGAGTGAACTGTTCCAATATTCTTCATTCAATGAGGATATCAGCTCCTGGGATGTCAGTAATGTTATGGATATGAGCTACATGTTTTTTGGATCAGAATTCAATCAGCCTATAGGAGACTGGAATGTTAGTCATGTTACGGATATGTCCAGAATGTTCACAAGTTCACGCTTCAACCAACCGATTGGGAATTGGGATGTAAGTCAGGTTACAAATATGTCTAGAATGTTTGATAATGGTAACGAGTTTAATTCTGGTGAACCTGTCCCATTTGACCAGGATATCGGTACCTGGGATGTTGGCAATGTAACTAATATGAGCTACATGTTCTCTGGGTCAGAATTCAATCAAGATATCAGTTCTTGGGATGTAAGTAGTGTTAATAATATGAGCTATATGTTTTCAACATCTTCCTTCAACCAGGATATCAGTGCCTGGGATGTGAGTAATGTAATGTACATGAATAGGATGTTTTATTTTACTTCATTTAACCAAGATCTAAGTGGTTGGAATGTAGACAATGTAATTCTTTGCGGTTCTTTTAGCGAAAACACCCCCCAATGGGTACGCCCCAAACCTAACTTTACGAATTGTGATCCGAATTAAGAAGATAATGTCTGGGACTGCAGTGAGCTGGGCAACTCAAATATCTCAAGATCAAAGTAAGGGACGGCCGCCAGCACATGATCAAATATATCGGCTATGATATATTCGTAATTCTGCCAGCGCTGATCGCTGCTAAATGCATAGATCTCTATGGGGATTCCCTGAGGGGTGGGATCAAGTTGGCGCGTCATCAGCGTCATCTCCTTGTTCAAGGCGCTGTGTTTTTCCAGGTAGGTTTGGATATACTTTCTAAACACACCTATGTTGGTCAGATGGCGACCATTAATTGCGAGTGAGGTATCGATCTCATTTTGCTCGTTAAAAGACCTAATCTTTTCTGATGCTGAAATGAGATAATCTTTGATAAGCTGTACATCCTTTAACCGCTCTACATCTTCCTCGGTCAGGTACTTGATACCTTTTTGTTTAATAATAATGGCTCTTTTAATACGCCTTCCACCCGATTCTGACATCCCCCTCCAATTCTTAAATGAATCGGAGATGAGCGCATAGGTTGGTATTGTGGTAATTGTCTTGTCCCAATTCTGGACTTTTACCGTTGCCAGGTTGATTTCTGTGACATCGCCGTCTGCTCCATACTTTTCAAAGGAGATCCAATCGCCGATACGCACCATGTCGTTGATGCTCACCTGGATGCTGGCCACAAAGCCAAGGATAGAATCTTTAAAGACAAGGAGGATGATAGCCGAGGCGGCCCCCATGGCCGTAAGGAATTTCCAGATGGTCGTATCTGTCAGGATTGCAAAAATGGTCATCAGACCGGCGATCCATGCAAAGATCATAAACACCTGAATATAACTGTCTATAGGTTTATCCCGGAATTGCGTCAAAGTTTTCAGATAATCCCGGATACTGTTCAGCAGGCTCCTGGCAATGTAAAGTACCAGTATAATGCCCAGTATATATACGATCTTGACTGCAATGTTTTCTGCATATTGAAAATCGATGAAAACCGCGGGTAGTAGCTCCATGAGAATTGCCAGGGGGATGATATGCGCCAGGTAACGAGGCACACGATTTTTTATGATGATATCATCAAAACTGGTTTTGGTCAATCCTGCCAAGCGTACGGAAATGAGCCTGAAAATTTTCCATACGATAAAGTCGATAATATAAACAAGGACTATGGCCGCGATTAGCAGGCCTAAGGCATTCAGATAGCTGGCAAGGTTCTCGGCCATTCCCTGCTCAACTAAATAATCATAGAGAATATGGCTGAAATTTATGTTCATCAGTGAAATGTTTGCCCAAAATTACAGCCAATATTTGATTTAATCAGACTATTCGAGATATACATTTTTAGCCCCTGTAAACTTCTCTTATCTTTAAGCTATGTACGACTTAACAGGAAAACAGATCCTTGTCACCGGAGCCTCTAAAGGAATAGGCAAGGCCATTGCACGACAGCTATTAAAACAAGGGGCAAGCGTGGGCTTACATTACAACAGCTCGCCCCAGGGAGTTCAGGAACTGGTCGGGGAATTCGGGCCAGAACGTGCGATTCCCTTACAGGCCGATCTCGAGGACAATCAACAAACTACAGCCCTCTTTCGGAATGCACTAAAAAAATTGCCAAATTTGGAATCGGTGGTGCTCAATGCCGGGATTTTCCCGCCACACCCTATCAGCGATTCCCTTGATTCCTGGTTAAAGATCTGGCAGAAGACCATGAGGGTGAACCTGGAATCTGCCGGGATACTGACGAAGTTATTCCTCGAACATTTCCAGAAAAATGATCAGGGCAGGCTCATTTACATAGGCAGTCGCGCCGCTGTTAGGGGTGAAACGGAAGAATACCTGGCGTATGCAGCTTCTAAAGGCGGACTTAGTTCTTTGGCCAAAAGTGTGGCCCGTTCGTTTGGGAAATATAACATCAAGGCTTTCGTGATAGCTCCGGGATTCATCAGGACCGAAATGGCAATGGAGGCCATCTCAAAAATAGGAGAGGACAAGGTTGTGGATGAACTGGCCCTAAATAGATTGACAACTCCGGAGGACATTGCGCCGATAGTGGCATTACTATGCAGCGGTGAGTTGGATCACGCCACGGGCACCACTATAGACATTAATGCAGGCAGTCATATTCGTTGAGACCTTAATAGCAGATCTATCTGAATTTTTATAAGATCGCGCTACTTCATACTAAGATAAATGACCTGGCGATACGTATTTTAAATGGAAATTGGCTACTAAGACCCGGATCAACAAATTTTAACATTTCTCGATGAAAATTTGTAATTTAAACAATATACTAGGCGCAAAAAGATATCACTTCGAACTATTGATTCTGGACATTAAAAGCGATTAAAGTGAGTCGACATGCTTTTTCCTCTTCCCCTGGTTAGTGTATTAAAAATGACTAAGTTCAATTACTAATTAAAACAACCATCATGGCCGACGAAAATAATTCTTCATTATGGGGCGATCTGGCCCCTCGTTTTGAGACTAAACAACCCCGAAAAATACTAGCCCTGGATGGGGGAGGTATTAGAGGTGTTCTTACGTTGGGGATCCTGACGAAAATAGAATCTGACTTAAAGGAAAAACTAGGAAGGGGAGACGATTTCAGGCTTTGTGATTACTTCGATCATTTTGGAGGCACGAGTACCGGGGCAATAATAGCCGCCGGACTGGCGATTGGCATGTCTGCGCAGGATTTATTGGATTTCTATAAAAAATATGGGAAGGCCATGTTCGCCAAGTCACGCTATACGTTGTTAGGATGGTTTTTTAGCGGATTTAAGTTTAAATCAGGCCCCTTGACTGAGAAGTTGAAAGAAGTTTATGGTGCAGACACGGATATGGATATTGCCAACGGAAAATTCAAATCGCTCTTGACAGTTGTCACCATGAATCGCAGTACAGATTCTCCATGGCCCATCAGCAATAACCCATTTGCAAAATACAACAACAAGGAAAGACCGGACAACAATCAAAAAATAAAACTTTTTCAGCTGGTCAGGGCCAGTACAGCAGCACCCAGCTTCTTTGCCTCAGAAACTGTATCATGGGACAAAGATGACCCCTCAAAAACGTTTGATTTTGTCGACGGGGGTGTTACGCCTTACAATAATCCGGCATTTTTGCTATACAAAATGTCGACCTTGCCCGCCTATAAATTGAATTGGCCCACAGGAGAAAAGGATCTATTAGTAGTTTCGTTAGGTACGGGTGCTGGCACAACTAAAGGCCGCTATCGCAACCTGGGAGGTATTATTAAGAATATTCCCAATAATCTGATGTATGCCATGCAAGTCGACCAGGATTTCAATTGCCGTATGGCAGGCAGGTGTATGTTTGGCGACCAGATTGACAGGGAAGTAAATGATATGATTTATTCATCGGAAAAGGAAAAAGATTTTCTATATGTCCGTTATAACGCAGACCTGAGTGATCAAGGCCTGATAGACCTGGGATTTGGACATTTAGACCCTAAAAAGATCCGGCAAATGGACGAGCCCGATAATATTCAGGATCTAATGGATATAGGCATGGCTGCTGCCAAAAACCAAGTGAAAATGGAGCATTTCGGATCATTTGTATAAGATATGGCGACATCTACGGCTTTTATTGTTCGACCCTTTGGGACAAAGAAGGACATTGATTTTGAACGTGTTCATAACGAATTGATCGTTCCAGCTTTGACCAAAGCGGGTATTTCGGGAGAAACAACCGGCAAGATCCTGGAGGCCGGTAATATCCGGCAGGATATGTTTGAATTGTTGCTTACCAGCGACCTGGTGATTGCCGATATTTCCATACACAATGCCAATGTATTCTATGAATTAGGCATCCGACATGCTTTGCGCGATGAGAATACCATTTTGATACGTTGCAGGAAGGACGACGTTCCATTTGATCTAAAAACCGATCGCTATCTGGCCTATGATCTTGACGATCTGGGATCGGGGGTAGATGCCTTATATCAGTCTGTAAAGGCCACCCTGGAAAGTCATAATCCAGACAGTCCCGTTTTTAGGATGCTACCTGGACTTAATAAACAGGAACCGGAGAATTTTTTAGTCATTCCGGCTTCATTTGTAGTGGAACTGGAGAAGGCAAAGAATGACGAGGGGGGTATGTTAAATCTTTTATCCTACGAGGTTCAGCGCTTTAATTTTACCTGGGCCTTGCCTGCCTTACGACAGATTGGTGAAATACAATTTCAGAAAGGATTTCACAGGCATGGCGTAGATACCTGGAATTCTATCTTGTCCCTGAGACACAATGATATACAAGCGCATAGCCGGCTGGCAACCATCTACCAACGCATGGCCGAAGTGGAGATGAAGATACATCCTGATCTGGCGAAAGAACTATATGCCAAGTCAGACAAGGCTATTGAAATTTTGATCAGTCAAAAAGCGGAGTTAAGACCAAAAGACATAACCGAAGCATATTCCTTAAAAGGGCGGAATGAAAAGGGCAGATGGATTGCCGGCTGGTTTGATGAAACTGGTGATGAGGTGGCTAAAAAAGCTATTGGCTCCGGTTATTTGAGCAAGGCATTCGAAAGTTATTTAAAAGGATTCGAAGAAAATCTGAATGAATGCTATGCTGCTATCAATGCGCTGGGATTGCTCAAAATTATGCTGCAATTAGCCGAACGCGAACCTGGTATATGGCGCAATAACTACGATGAGGATGAAGAAGCTGATCACGCACTGGAACGCTTTAAAAAGGAATTCGAGATATTGACTGTGGTAATTCGCAAAACACTACAAACAAATAAAAACAAACTGAATCAACTGGAACAAAAAGATCTTTGGCTGGAACTTACGTATGCCGAATTTGCCCTTTTGACAAATAGTAATCCGGATCGTGTTGTACGGCGCTATCAGGATGCGATTGAAGTAGCCAAGCAGGAAAACAAAGAATTTTATATGTACTCTGCCTTAAGGCAGATAAGGTTGTACGAAAAGCTTGGCATCATGCCTGATAATGTATCGGCCGTCCTGGATCATTACAAGGAAGGAGAATTTCAGCCACCTGAATCAGTTGATTTCCATGTAATCCTATTTTCAGGTCATATGATCGATGAGGATGGACGAAAAGAAACCCGTTTTCCAAATGATAAGGCGGAGTCCGTAAAGAAAAAGATAAAAGCTGAATTGAAAACCTTGGTTTCTAATACCAAAGAAGCTTCTTCCGAGGCAAACCGCGCCAAGTTCCTGGGCATTGCAGGTGGTGCCTGTGGCGGGGACATTATTTTTCATGAAGTGTGCAAAGAGTTAGGCATTCCATCAGAAATGCTGTTGTCTTTGCCAGAAGAGGATTTCATAGCGAATTCGGTCCGTCGGGGTGGTAATGAATGGGTCGATCGGTTTAATGCACTGAATGGCGATCCTGATATTGCACTTCATATCATGTCCGAAACTAAAGAAATGCCGCAGTGGTTGGGCCTGGAAGATAACAGCTACACATTTTGGCAACGGAATAATCTATGGATCTTGTATTCTGCCATGGCGGCAGGGGGTAGAAATATTACTTTGTTGGCCTTGTGGGATGGGAAGGAAGCAGATGGCCCCGGGGGAACAAAACATATGATCGAGGAAATTGAGAAAATAGGGGCAAAGAGCATAATAATTGAACCAAATTAATGCAAATGGAAGCTTCTGAATACATCAATAAAAGACTCGATGGGCAGCAAAAATGGTATAGCGATAAAAGTACGCTTAACAAGAACTATTATAACCGTTTTAAGATCAGCACCATTATTCTCGCTGTTATGATCCCTTTGATCTCGGGGCTCGATGAGTTCGCTGTCATCAATATTTCGGCTAATATCATGACTGGCGTGCTTGGCGCTGTAGTGGCCATTTTATCTTCAGTATCCGGATTATTAAAATTCAAGGACAAGTGGATCAATTACCGCATGGCTTCGGAACAACTTAAAAGCGAAAAATACCTCTGGGCCTCTAATACGGCCCCTTATAACCGGCCTGAGGCTTATAATATCCTCGTAAGCCGTGTAGAAGGGATCATCCGCGCCGAGAACGGCGATTGGAGCAGAACTGTGGTTCAGGAAGTAAGTGTTGGTCAGGGATAATCTATTCAATCCCATATTTAATTTTCTGTTCAGGGGATAGTGGTTCAATGTTAGCCGTACTAATTTTATCTAATACAGGAAGGATATCCCACAAAAGGGCAGTATTATCGCCTGAACCGGTCAACACATATTTCCCGGATGGGTCAAAAGACACCGAATTCACCACATTAGAATGACCTTTGAAAACTTGAATCGTATTTCCCTGCAGATCCCATAAACGGGCCGTATTATCCCACGAACCTGTTAGTACGTATTTACCATTCGGGTCAAATGTCACACAAGATACATTTGCATCATGTCCCTTAAACACTTGAAGTGTATTTCCTTGCAGATCCCATAATCGGGCAGTTTTATCTCCTGAACCTGTCAACACGTATTTTCCCTCTGGATCAAAGGCTACGGAAATTACATTTGCATCATGTCCCCTAAACACTTGAAGTGTATTTCCCTGCAGATCCCATAATCGGGCTGTATTATCCAAAGAGCCGGTCAGTACGTAATTTCCATCTGGGTCAAATATCGCGGAATTTACTACCAATTCGTGTCCCATAAACTCTTGAATGGTATTTCCTTGCAGATCCCACATATGCGCATTTTTACCCAAGCCTGCCAAAATGTATTTTCCTTCAGGATCAAATGCCACGGAATGTACACTCTGTTCATGTCCCTCAAACACCTTAATAGGGTTTCCCTGCAGATCCCATAAGCGGGCCGCCATATCCCCGGAGCCTGTTAACAGGTATTTTCCGCCTGGGTCAACTGCCATGGAATTTACAGACCATGTATGTCCAATAAACTCTTGAATCATAGTACCTTGTAAATCCCATAAGCGGGCCGATTTATCGCTTGAGCTTGTCAACACGTATTTCCCGTCTGGGTCAAATGCCACCGATTTTACCGACCCCTCATGACCCTTGAACACTTGAATTGATTTATCTTGCAGCTCCCATAAGAGGGCAGTTTTATCATCTGAGCCTGTCAAAATGTACTTCCCATCCGGGCCAAATGCCACTGAAAGTACACGTTCATCATGTCCTTTAAATTCTTGAATACTATTTCCTTGCAGATCCCACAAACGGGCAGTTTTATCATCTGAGCCAGTCAACACGTATTTCCCACTCTGGTCAAATGTCATAGAAGATATCCCTTCATCATGGCCCCTAAATTCTTGAAATGTATTTTCATCCAAATTCCATAAACGGGCAGTTTTATCCTCTGAGCCAGTCAGTACATATTTTCCGTCTGGACCAAATGCCACGTAAGTTACCCCACCATCATGTCCCTTAAATTCTTGAAGTGTATTTCCTTGCAGATCCCATAAACGGGCGGTCTTATCCCCTGAGCCTGTCAGGACGTATCTCCCGGCTGGGTCAAATGCCATGGATGTTACCGGTGCATCATGACCCTCGAATATTTGCACAGTGTTTCCTTGCAGATCCCATAAACGGGCAGTGCTGTCCATTGAGCCAGTCAACACATAGGTACCACCCGGGTCGATGGCTACAGAGAATATTGCCAGATTATGTCCGATAAATTCTTGAACTGTATTTCCCTGCAGATCCCACAAACGGGCCGTTTTATCCCATGAGCCTGTCAAAATGTATTTTCCGTCCGGGTCAAATGTCATGGAAGATATGAATGAATCATGTCCTATAAACTCTTGAATTCTATTTCCTTTGAGATCCCACAAACGTATCGACCCATCCAACGACCCGGTCAACACATGCTGCCTATCTGGCGAAAAGCTTGAGGAAGTTAAAGACATTGAATCAGTGGCAACTAAACTATAAAAGTTGTTATCATTATAAATTGCGTAGGTACTACCTATAATAGTTGGGTCTTGTGGTTGAATTTGAAGTGCGGCCTCAGCTAGTCGTATTGCCACAGTAGGATCCGCCGCAACTATTTTATTTGCTTCCGATATTAAATAATTAGCCTGAGCTCTTTTATACTCTTTATTGGAATTATAAAAACCAACTCCCATAAGGGCCCCAAGGCTTGTTATTATAATTAAAACCCCAGCAAATAACCAAGCGCGGTTCTTATTTCGTTTTGCCGTTGATTTCTTACTCGCAAGAATGAATTCTTGCTCTTCTGCATCAAGTTGCATTTCATATCTCCTATGCCAATTCATGGCTTCCGATAAGATTCCCCCGGTTAACAGTGCACTTTTATCTTTTTTGCTATACAGCCATTCTTCTTTAGAGTTATTCAACCTGCGCTTCCACAATAAAAATTCCCGGTCTTCGTCCAACCAGTTTCGCAAGCGGTCCCAGGAACGGAATAGGGTTTCGTGGGCCACCTCTATTGTTTCTTCGCCATTTTCGCCTCCTTTTGTAACCAACAAACGCCCGTCGACCAAACGTTTGAGCACATCATGAACTGGCTTTGGCATGTCGAGCCAATTGGCTACTTCCCGGGTATAATTCCCATCCTCATTGACACGTGCCAAAAACAGAAAAGCCTGCCTTAAATGAACTTCCTGTTCTGCACTCAATGGCGGATTGCTAAGAACGTTTTCTGCGGCCTTAGATAGTGCACCTTGTATACCGCCGAGCATTTCTTTATATTCCCTGTAATCTAATAGGTTATCCTCCGAAAACTTGTCGTATAATTCTCTTAAAGTAAAGGCTAAGAGTGGCAAGGCATCGTCGGTGCCGGCATCATCAATAAGTGCTTGTAACAATTTTGGTTCTATCTTCACACCTGCCAAATCAGCTGGTTCTTCTATGACCTCAACAAGTGAAGCAGCGTCAAGCGGACCCACTAAGATGCGGCCAAATTCCAATCCGACTAATGCCTGGTTTTGTTGAAAGGAACCCAGGAAATCCGACCGCATAGTACCAAGTACAATTAAGCGATTGTTCTCCTGATCCATCAATTCCCGAAGGAAATGCAAAAACCGGCTGCCTGGGTGATCCGGTGGCCGTTCGAGCAATTCCTCAAATTGATCGATGATAATCAATAAACTGGCCTGTTCTCTTCCGGATGCGTCAAGTAATTCAGCAATCCATTCGGTATCTTTAGCCGGGTTTTTATCAGTTTCGATTTTAGAGTCACCCGCAGCAAGTTTGCTTTGCTTTGATTGCAAGTTGTTTAAACTAGAGAGTAGGAGCTTATGTGTCTCTTTTTCTGAAGCAATAGAATTGTTCTCTAACAGCCCTTCCAATGACTTAATCGCATGATCTAATTCCTCCATCTCAGAGGCGCCGTGAACATTTTCTACCTCTTGTTCGATTTCTGCTAGTTCATTCGAAACATTTGCCCGAGGTTCTATGACCTCATGACTCGATAGACGCGCATAAAGATCCTTGGCCTTTAGTTTCTTCCGGCCATATTTTTGGAATGCTACCGATAATATTTTGGCCAATTCCATAAAAGGCTGTTCACCTGGTTGAAATGGATCAACTACTAACCATCGCTCGGGATCACGCTTTAATCGGGGCACAATACCGGCACGAATAAGAGATGATTTTCCACTTCCCGAAGCCCCTAAGGTCATTACCAATCCAGAACCCCCATAACGGTATTTGCTGTTGAGTACATCCAGACCGTTGCCTATCTCCGTTTCACGCCCGAAGAATATGGCGGCATCGGCTTCCTGAAAAGCAAGCAGTCCCGGATATGGCGGTCGGCTCCCATCCCAATCGAAGGGATCTTCAGCATCGATACCGGCGATTTCCAATCCTTTTTTAAGACGTTCAAATGCTTCCTTTTCGTCTAATTTCAGGAAATTAACAATCTGCGAATCTGAAAGCACGGAATCGATCTTACATTCTGCAATTTTTAAAGGAAAAATGTGTTTGCCCAGAGAACGTGCCTGGGTGATCTCGGCAAAACACCATTTAGAATCGATCAGGTTTTGTGAACACACCACAATCACCGCCCTGCAGGAGCGGAGTTCCCGATAGAGTTTTTGTTCCCAATTAGTACCGGCTTCTATACCGGATTCGGCATCAAAATCCAGGAACACCGAACGATGCCCCAATCCATCTAACCAAGCCATAAGTTTCTCACAAAACGCATTGTCTTTGCTGGAATGGCTTATAAAAATGGCGCTCATTGCTAAATGGGAATTTAAGGAGTTGACTGATTCCTGGTTGTGCTGCCCGATGACGATACCTGTCCCTTCCGCCTTAAAAATACCACCTTAAATGGTCGACAGGAATTTTATAGACGTTATCGACGGAAAAAAGAAGTAGGCCCCGCCTTTTACGTTTACAAATCGCTGCAGATCTGTAATTACGCGATTGCAAGAACCCGATGGAATGGTAAAA
>JAOTYW010000286.1 GCA_029861705.1 Flavobacteriaceae bacterium | reverse complement strand
CAACTTTCTTTATGATCAGGTTGTGCCCTTTGGAGAATTACTCTCTACACAGATTATCAGTGCCTACCTAAACCAGGAAAATGTTCAAAATACCTGGCTAGATGTACGGGAGATCATTGAGACGGATCAAAATTACAGGGATGCACGAGTAGATTGGGAGAAAACCGTCGCTAATATTGAACGCCTTATAGAACCTTCAATTCTATATATAACACAAGGATTTCTAGGGGCGGATTCGCAAGGATACACTACAACGCTTGGAAGGGAAGGTTCGGATTATACGGCTGCGATCATGGCATACGGACTCGATGCAGATTCTGTTACCATTTGGAAGGATGTCCCTGGTGTTTTAAATGCAGATCCGCGTTATTTTGAAGAGACGCAATTGCTGAATCATATTTCATACCGGGAAGCAATTGAATTGGCCTTCTACGGAGCGTCGGTGATTCATCCCAAAACCTTACAACCGCTACAGCGTAAGGAGATTCCCCTCCGTGTAAAATCATTCAAACAACCAGCCAATGATGGCACGACTGTGGGAAAAGGTGTCTTGATGGAACCAATGACGCCTTGTTTTATTTTGAAAAAGGACCAGCTGCTCTTAAAAGTGAGTACGCTTGATTTTTCCTTTATCGTAGAACATAATATCAGCTCCATATTTAAAACGCTTCACGACCATCGCATGAAAGTAGAGCTAATGCAAAATTCCGCGATCAGTATTTCGATGTGTTTAGATACAACATTTGGACACTTACCAGCACTGCTGGAGGAATTGGAGAAGGTGTATAAGATTGAATTCTTTGAAGGGGTAGATCTCTATACAATCAGACATTTTGATGAGGCATCCATAGAGAAAATTATCAATTCTAAATCGGTCATTCTCGAGCAAAGGGGAAGGGAAACAGTTCAACTTGTTGTTTATGCTGATGCCGATTAAGGCTTTTGACTATATTTATCTTTTCAACAGCCACTGCATCTATGGGACTCGTCACTGCTAAAGAAGTTGCCAGAGCAATTAACCTCGATGAATACGGAATTTTTGGGGTGTTTTTGGGATGGATATTGATGAAGATCACAAAGATCTCCAGTATCAACTCCTTTTATCGCAAGCATGAACACCTGGAAGGCAAGGAATTTCTGGACGCCATTCTGGAACACTATCAGATCGATTTTGAGATCCCGGAGGCTGATTTCAAAAGACTTCCTGCAAAAGGACACTTTATAACCATTAGCAATCATCCGCTTGGTGGGATAGATGGGGTATTGTTGTTAAAGTTATTGCTGGATAAAAGGCCCGATTTTAAAGTGATGGGGAATTTCCTGTTGCACCGCGTGGCACCATTGGCACCTTTTATTCTTGCTGTTAATCCATTTGAAAACAGGAAAGAGGCTCAAAGCAGTCTGGCTGGTTTTAAACAGGCATTGACCCACCTGAATGAAGGGCATTCTTTGGGAATTTTTCCCGCAGGGGAAGTATCCACCTATAAAGACGGCAAACTTATCGTAGACAGACCCTGGGAAGAAGCAGCAATCAAATTAATACGCAGGGCCAATGTCCCTGTTGTGCCGATCTACTTCCACGCAAAGAACAGTAGGTTATTCTATCGGCTATCCAGAATCAATGATATTTTTCGTACGGCAAAATTACCTTCCGAATTAACCACCCAGCGGAATAGGGCGATCAAGGTGCGAATAGGTCAGCCCATATCAGTGGATCTGCAAAATGATCAGGAATCTCTGGAAACGTTTACAGAGCTGCTTCGGAAAAAGACCTACATTCTGGCCAATGCTTATGAAAAAGAAGGCTTATTAAAACAGATCCCCGGTAGTCTAAAAATTCCGAAACCCGCCAGAAAGATCGCGACCGCTGTACGGACAGAGGTTATTGAAGGGGAGATCGACAAGTTGCGTGAGAAAGAGCTCCGATTATTACAGAGTAAAAATTACGAGGTGTTTCTTGCACAGGAAAAAGATATGCCATTTATCCTCCAGGAAATTGGCAGGCAGCGGGAGATCACTTTTAGAGAAGTAGGGGAAGGGACCAATAATGCTGTAGATCTGGATGAATTTGACTCATATTATCATCATTTATTCTTGTGGGATGACAAGGATAAAGAGATCGTTGGCGCCTATAGAATGGGCATGGGATCGCAGATATTTCCTAAATATGGTATTGACGGATTTTACCTCCAGGATCTTTTCCGATTTGAACCGGAATTATTTGATATGATGAGCAAAACCATTGAAATGGGCCGAGCTTATATAGTAAAAAGCTATCAGCAGAAACCGATGCCACTCTTTTTGCTCTGGAAAGGGATTGTACATACAACGCTTAGATTTCCGGAACATAAATATTTGATCGGTGGCGTGAGCATTAGTAATCAATTCTCTAATTTCTCCAAATCACTGATGATCGAATTTATGAAGTCGCATTACTGGGATCCATATGTAGCGCAATACATCAGACCAAAAAAAGAGTTTAAGGTTAAATTAAATGATGCGGATAAGGAGTTTGTTTTTGATGAGACAAAGGCAGATGTGAACAAATTTGACAGACTCA
>JAOTYW010000285.1 GCA_029861705.1 Flavobacteriaceae bacterium | reverse complement strand
TCCAACGGGCTAAGCAGGCTAAGCCCCATGCCCATCCCATAACCGGCTGCAAAATCCCCGATAATTTTAATCTTATCAACATACTCGTCCATATCGGGGGTAAGTTTTCTTTCGGTGGCCGCATGTTCGCGGTATTGCCTGAAAAACTCATCGAAAGCTATGGTAAGGATGTGATCCCCTTTCTTTTTGGCTGCTTCGCAAACATCCCTCAGACTGGCATAGCGCTTTGTAAAGCCGGTCGACAGATCAATTTTTTTATCAGGATCCAAGAGGTCATTCAGCTGTTGATCGCTGGTGAGAATGATTGTCGCTCCATGTATCTGTAGGGAGAGGAAAACCAAAATCACAATTGATATGATGTGTTTCATGATCATTTACAGGTTTGTATTCTGGCTGTATATTCTATTTAAAATAGTGATCATACCATTTTTTTTCGCGTACCATATTCCCATCGGGAATACCTGGGTGATGAAGTTCTTTGCCCCATTTTTCCAATTTTCCTTTCATAGAACTGGCCTTATCCGGATAACTGGCTAGAAGATTCTTGTTTTCATGTTCATCGGTTTCCACATTGAAAAGAAACTCTCTGGGACCGGCCTTAAGAAATTTCCAATCCCCCATCCTTATGGCCGATTGGTACCAAAACCTCCAGTACAATGCCTCGTGAGGTTCTCCCTTTTTATCCCCGGTTAAATAGGGGATAATATTGACGCCATCGAGTTTTTTGTCTGTCTTTAGACCGGCCAGGGCCACAGAAGTAGCTGCAACGTCCAGGGATGAAACCGCTTTATCATAAACAGTCCCTTTGGGTAGACCACCGGGCCATGAAACGATGAACGGTACGCGAATTCCTCCTTCGGATAGCATTCCCTTTTCACCAATAAATGGATCGTTGAGTGATCCGTCCCAAGATGCGCGTGGATAGTTAATTGGGAGGAGGTCTATCTTGTCGATTTTCAGTGGGGCGCCATTGTCTGCGATGAAGAAAATAATCGTATTATCCAGGATGCCATAATCTTCAAGTGATTTGCGCACGGCCCCTACCCCATCATCAATGGCTGCCAACATGGCTAATGCATATCGCCTTCTCTCCGGCATGTCACCAGGAAACCTGTTGAGATAGTAGGAGGTAGCTTCCAAAGGCACATGAGGACCATAGTAAGACAAGTAAAAGAAAAATGGCTTGTCATGGTTTCGGTCAATGAAAGTCAGGGCAGCATCTGTCTGCACATCCAGACGAAATCTCTTGTCCACGATATGTTGCTTTTCCACATCGTTGCCATCAAGATCGTAGTTCACCCAATAGCGGATCATTTCTCCCTGAAAACAATCATCAAAACCTCTCTCGGAAGGCATGTATGGCAATTTCTTAGAAAAGGGGATATCGGCTGGTTTAAGTCTCTTACCCGCCAACTCAGGCATATGTTCCTTAATCCAGGTATGCTCAATGTGGTTGGGCTCAAGATGCCATTTGCCTGCCATTCCCGTAGTATAGCCAGCTTTTTTCATTCGCTCTGGAATTATGACTTCATCCAACGGTAAAGGAATTGTGCCATTTTCGTCCAGACCAAATCGTTGCTGATACCGACCCGACAGCAATCCCGCCCTGGAAGGTGTGCACTGAGGAGCGGTAATATATCCAGCGGTCATTCGAACGCCTTCTTCGGCCATCTTATCAAGATGCGGAGTTTTGATATCATCCACTTGCCCCTGGGCCCCCAAATCCGCATAACCGTGGTCATCTGTAAAAATCACAATAATATTAGGCTTACTTTCTGGGTCTTGTGCTTGACCTACTAATGATATTGTAAGTAATGCTATAGTAAAGACCGTTGCACCTATTCCCTTTAATTTCATGATTTTCATATTATTATTTTTCTTAATGTGAAGTCTTCTTGTATGATTCGTATGCATTGACGAATGGCTCCTTCCGAGATTCATTTTTCAGATCATAATTCGCATTGAGCTTCGGTAGATAAAGGCTTCAATGTTTTCATCCAGCCATGTCAAGCGTTTGGACATCAAATCATCTGTCGTTTTTGACATCTGTTGAGTCAGGTTTTTTTCATGCGGGTCTTTTGCTATATCATATAGATGAAACCTGCCATACCAATCGAAAAAAAGGAGATAAGGATCAATAATAAATGGTTCTTTTCATAGCCTTGTTATTTTTTCTCCTTGTTAATTTTGATCAGAGATGGATCTTACAGATGTGACCGATCTGGTAAAGTTGCGGTAAACCGCAGGTCTTTATTAGCACATATGTTTCCAAAGCGCGTATAAATGTTGGTTCCGATAGTTGATAACCCACAAATTGCCTTTTCATGGGCTTTTCGGTCAGAGTTGGAAAGCCTGATTTTTTCGCGTGGGCGGTAAATGGCATCGAAGATCTCCTGTCAATCGACCGAATGATTGTACCCAATTCCATAGTTGCTTGCTACAAGAATTCTTCCTCCACTCATGCCTTTTTATTGGGTCGGATCCAGGCCTTGGAACGTGATTCCGTCCAATCAGCCCTGCATAGATCCCGCCGGAGTAAATTAATTCCCGTATTGTTGATGGTGCAACCCA
>JAOTYW010000284.1 GCA_029861705.1 Flavobacteriaceae bacterium | reverse complement strand
GTGAGGCCAAAGTAAAAGAAGCTGGGAAAATGAGGATTGAAGGAAAGGAATATATAGTAAAAGATGGAGATGTAATGCATTTCAGGTTTAATGTATAGCCTCTGGAAAACCGAGCATCCAAATAGCATGAAGCCTTAAAAATATCAACAAAACTGGAGGTTTAGTTGTTAATTACTTTCATGCTGCGTGGGTTAAAAGTCAGGCCTGAAATTTTATATTAGCAACTTTAGTCAAAAGTATGGCCCAAGCGCAATACACAGAAGAGAATATACGCTCACTGGATTGGAAAGAACACATCCGGATGAGACCCGGTATGTACATAGGGAAGCTCGGTGATGGTTCTTCACAGGATGATGGGATCTACATCCTTCTCAAAGAGGTCATCGATAACTGTATCGATGAATTTGTCATGGGTGCCGGCAAAACGATTGATATTTCAATTCAGGGCGATAAAGTGATCGTTCGGGATTACGGTAGGGGTATACCCCTGGGTAAAGTTGTGGATGTAGTCTCTAAGATGAATACGGGAGGTAAGTATGATACCCGGGCCTTTAAAAAATCTGTGGGTTTAAATGGGGTTGGTACCAAAGCTGTCAATGCCCTTTCTTCATTTTTTCGTGTAGAGTCGAACCGCGACGGTAAATCTATGTCGGCCGAATTCAGCATTGGGGAATTGGTAAATGAAGAATTACTGGATGAAACATCAAGGCGGCGCGGCACTAAAGTTACGTTTACCCCTGACGAATCGATCTTTAAAAAGTACAAGTATCGCAAAGAGTATATAGAGCGAATGCTAAAAAACTATGTCTACCTGAATCGGGGGTTGACAATAGTTTTTAATGGAGAAAAGTATTTTTCGGAAAATGGATTAAAGGATCTGTTGATGGATAACAACAATCCGGAGGATATGCTTTATCCCATAATCCACCTAAAAGGAAATGATATTGAGGTTGCAATAACCCATAGCAAAACACAGTACAGTGAAGAATACCATTCCTTTGTGAATGGCCAGCATACAACCCAGGGGGGGACACACCAATCGGCCTTCAGGGAAACTTTAGTGCGTACGATCCGGGAATTTTATGGTAAGAATTTTGATTCTTCTGATATTCGAAAATCCATTATATCAGCCATCTCTATAAAAGTGATGGAACCTGTCTTTGAGAGTCAGACTAAAACAAAGCTGGGATCTACTGATATGGGAGGCGGACTCCCTACGGTGCGTACGTTCATCAATGATTTTGTAAAGGTGCAGCTAGACAATTATCTGCATAAGAACCCTGAAACAGCAGAACACATTCAGCGAAAAATCCAGCAGGCAGAAAAGGAACGCAAAGATCTCTCCGGTATTCGCAAATTGGCACGAGAACGCGCTAAAAAAGCGAGCCTGCACAATAAGAAATTAAGAGATTGCCGAGTCCACTTAGACAATATGAAAAGTGACAGGCGATTAGATTCTACCTTGTTTATTACAGAAGGGGATTCGGCTTCAGGTTCTATCACCAAATCACGGGATGTAAACACCCAGGCCGTTTTTAGTTTACGCGGTAAACCCTTGAACTCCTACGGGATGTCAAAAAAGATCGTGTATGAGAATGAGGAATTTAATTTACTTCAGGCTGCTCTGAACATTGAGGATTCTATGGAAAATTTACGATATAACAATATTGTAATCGCCACAGATGCTGATGTAGATGGAATGCATATCCGACTACTGCTAATCACTTTTTTCCTCCAATTCTTCCCGGAATTGATCAAGGAGAATCACCTTTACATCCTGCAAACACCTTTGTTCCGTGTTCGGAATAAACAGGAAACCATCTATTGTTACAGCGATGAAGAAAAGCAACTGGCGCTCAATAAACTTAAAGGCAAACCAGAAATAACCCGTTTTAAAGGATTAGGGGAAATATCACCTGATGAATTCAAACATTTTATTGGCGATGACATCCGACTCGAGCCAGTAATGCTCGACAAGGCGATGTCTATTGATGAAATGTTGAAATTCTATATGGGTAAAAATACACCAGACCGACAAGAATTTATCATTCAAAACCTTAAAGTAGAAGTTGACCTTCTTGAAGATAACCAATAGTAATACATTTAATTAGGTTCATTCCGTATGGAGGATAATGGCACGTTGAACGAAGCGAATGAAAACCAGCAGGAGCTACCCGAGGATAGCCTAACCCGGGTGACGGGTATGTACAAGGATTGGTTCCTGGACTATGCATCTTACGTAATCCTGGAACGAGCTGTGCCCTCTATCGAAGATGGCTTTAAGCCTGTACAAAGGCGCATTATGCACGCCTTAAAAGAATTGGATGATGGCAGGTACAACAAAGTGGCTAATGTTGTTGGGCATACCATGCAGTATCACCCTCATGGAGACGCGTCTATCTCTGACGCCATGGTACAAATAGGGCAGAAAGATATTCTAATAGATACCCAGGGAAATTGGGGTAATATTCTGACAGGAGATAGCGCTGCAGCGGCGAGGTATATTGAAGCCCGGCTTTCCAAATTTGCGCTCGAAGTAGTGTTTAGTCCCAAGATCACAGATTGGCAGTCGTCTTAT
>JAOTYW010000283.1 GCA_029861705.1 Flavobacteriaceae bacterium | reverse complement strand
CCAGTAATTCCGAGCCCAAAAGGATTATTCCAAAAAAGAGTAATGCCATTAAGATAGGATGGGTTGTTATGGTGCGCACCCACTGATCGACCCATTCAAATCCGCCGAGTAAAAGGAAGGCAAGCGTAAGAAAAAGTGAGAATGTACTTGTCAATAAACCAAACTGATGGTTCTCTTTTTTATAGCGCTGAGACCGCTCATATTCTTGGGCATCAAAGACATCTGTTAAATCAGCAGGGATTGGATCTGTGAACTTTCTCGCATTTAGTAAGCTTAAAACCAGCTCAATGACGTATTGAAGCAGCAGAATGCCAATGATGATATAAAATAAGGTGCTGTCAACCATGTATCAAATTATGAATCAGGCAGTTACCTGAATTTTCGTTGTCGTCGCGCTTCAAATATAAGTATTGCAGCAGATACGGAAACATTCATGGAATCTATTTTCCCGGCCATGGGGATTTTGATCTTTCCATTGGCTTCATCCCTCCAGACCTGTGTCAGGCCACTGGATTCAGCACCCACAACTATTGCGGTGGGTAGGGTATAATCCTGTTCCACATAATTATCAGCATCTTGCAGGGTGGCCGCATAAATAGCAATGTTTCGATCCTTTAAGAATGCAATGATCTCCGCACTTGTTGCTGTTGCAACAGGTACAGAAAAAAGACAACCGATACTGGATCGTACGGTATTGGGGTTATACAGGTCAGAGATAGGATCGGCAATAAGGACAGCGCTTAGTTGGGCTGCATCTGCTGTCCGCAACAGCGCACCTACGTTTCCTGGTTTTTCGGGCGACTCAACAACGAGGATCAGGGGATGGGAAGACAGTGGCGGTAGACCAGTAAGTGTGTGTTCTTTGGCATGACCCAGCGCAATCCAGCCTTCCGTCTTGCCCCTGTACGCAATGCGCTCGTAAACACTTTTGCTCACGCTGATCAAAGGCACATCCGGAAAGAAGGCTGTGCATTTTGTAACTATATCCTCCGAAATGATATCGGGACAGAAAAAGAACTTTTCAAAATCGTATCCTGCCTCGCGGGCAATTGTAAACTCGCGTATCCCTTCCAAAACAAAAAGGCCGCTGGAACTGCGGCCCTTCTTTTTTTCTTTGATGGTGATCAGTTCCCGGATCTCAGAATTCTGGGTACTACTTATATGTTTAACAGGTTTCACTTAGAATTATTTACCCTCGTACTTCCCGGAGTAGCGTTTCCAAAGTTTTGTTTGGTGTGTTTCCAAAGAGATCTGCCGCCCGTCAATAAAGGCATGGGTTAGCTGATTACCACGCATATCCAGGGCATCGCCCTTAGAAATAAACAAGGTAGCGCTTTTACCTGCTTCCAACGTACCATAGCGGTCATCTATTCCCAGGATCTTTGCTGTGTTCCCGGAGATCATAGCCACTGCTTTCTCCTTGTCAAGTCCCTGACCTACGACCTGACCTGCATAAAACGGCAGGTTCCGGGTTTGGAAATTTGAAGAATTGGCATTTTGAATGCCGACTAATAATCCAGCCTCAGAAAGGATCTTTGGCAACTTAAACGTATAGTCGTAATCTTCATCATCAAAATAGGGTTGCGTATGTGTATAATTGACCAACACGGGAACATTGTGCGCTTTTAGCAGATCTGCTGTACGTTGAGCCTGGTAACCTCCAACCAGGACAACAGATTGGATCCCGCCTTTTTTCAAGGCAGTGATGGCATCTCGAATCTCAAGTTCCGACTGGGCATATACGTATAATTTTTGTGAGCCATCAAACAGGCCTTGCATAGCTTTGAATCCCGGGTTTTCCTGACCCGTGTTGTTTGTACCATACGCCTTGGCATTGGCTACATAGGACGCTATATTTTCAATCTGCTCTGCATAATCCTTGTTAGGTTTAAAACCAGGTTCTTCACCCATCCACCAGCGACCTCGTCTAAAACTATTGGGCCAGTTCAGGTGGATGCCATCATCTACTTTTAAAGCAGCATCTTCCCAATTCCAGGCATCAAACTGCACTATGGAAGATGTCCCGGAGATAGTGCCTCCTTTAGGTGTTACTTGGCCCAGCAACACCCCATTCGGACGCATGCTTTCTACCACTTTAGATTCTGCATTGTAAGCGATCAAACTTCGGATATGCGGTATCATAGCACCGATCTCATCCTGGTCATTTGATGCACGTACGGCATTTACTTCTACCAGACCCAGGGATTTTCCTGGCGCAATAAAGCCCGGATAAACATGATGTCCGGAGGCGTCAATTACTGTTCCCTGTGCCGAAGCGTTGGCGCCCACTTCTGTAAGCGTACCCTTGTCGAATACAAGAGTGCAGTTTTCAATGATCTCCCCATTGCCTATATGAGCTGTTGCCCCAGTTATGCTAATCGTCCCTTCTTGTGCATCTGCCGGGGTTTGCTGTGCCTGAACGGCAACAGAACCCAGTAAGAATGCGGCAATAATCGTATATATGGATGTTATATTTTTCATCAGATCTTTTTTAGAGGGTTTCACACTCAAACTCGGGTTTCTTTGTCTGCTTTGCTTTCTGTGTCTTTTCGTCATTTCCTTTGGCTTTCAGCATCATACTGATC
>JAOTYW010000101.1 GCA_029861705.1 Flavobacteriaceae bacterium | reverse complement strand
TCTGCTTCAACTGATCTTCTATATTCCTAAAAAACAATCCATTCTCATCATCCGGATGGATATATTTTTTTTCTTTAATAAATTTTTGCAGACTCACTTCAAATGCCATAGCGCCGGCATAACCGATCTCAGGTTTAAAAGCTAATACGATCAGGTCGATCTCATCGTTATTTTTTTCTATTAGCTGTCTCGTCGTATAAGGAATATAAATGTATCGCTCCTCACGATCACCACCATCATCCTGAAAAACACCTATTACTTTAAAGGCGCTCCCGCCCATATTCACATATTTCCCCATGGCATTCTTGTCGCCAAAAAGATCTTTTTCTACGAGTCGGCCAATTACTGCATATTTGGTTTTGTTTTTTATATCCTCCTCATTGAGATAGCGCCCTTTCATCATAATCGTCTTCTCACTAAACTGATGGCCGGGTCCTACGGCACGGGTCGTATAGTTATTGGATTCTTCTTTATACGCAACCAGGGCTCCTCGCGAAATTCGGGGAGTAATGTACTCGAGATACTGGGGAAATGACTTTTTGATGTCTGCCATATCCGAATTGTCGAATTCGATCTGACGGTTAGATTTATACCCTTTATACGGCATCGATGTTCTCCCCGCCCATATATAGAAGACATTCGTAGCATCATCCCGGAAGAATTCATCAAAAGTGTTCTTCAGCCCATTAGAGAGTCCCACCAAAGAAACAAAGATCAAGATTCCCAGGGCCACGGTAAAACCGGCCAGGAAGGTCCTCATTTTATTTTTCCTGATAGATAGAAATATTTCTTTCCAGGTATCTCTACTGAACATATTCCGATGCTCTTACTTGTTTTATTTTTTCATCTTTGACAATAATACCATCCCTTAAATGCACAATGCGTTTACACATATGTGCAATATCATCTTCATGCGTTACTACCAATATGGTATTTCCCTGGTCATTGATCTTCTGTAGTAACTCCATCACTTCATAAGAGGTAATGCTGTCCAGGGCTCCGGTAAGTTCATCGGCAAGTAAAACTTTAGGTTCTCCAACCATAGCACGAGCGATTGCCACACGCTGTTTCTGACCCCCGGATAATTCATTGGGTAGGTGATGCGACCATTCCTTTAGCCCAACCTGTTCCAGGTATTTCAATGCTTTTTCCTGCCGCACTTTTCTACCCATTCCTTGATAGTAAAGAGGAAGAGCCACATTTTCAAGGGCTGTCTTATAGTTAATCAGGTTAAAGGATTGAAAAATAAATCCGAGAAATTTATTACGATATTGCGCCGCCTTGGTTTCGTTCAAGTTTTTAATCGGAACCCCATCCAAGATGTATTCCCCTGAATCAGACACATCTAACATACCCAGGATATTAAGCAGCGTAGATTTACCAGAACCCGAAGACCCCATAATGGCCACTAATTCTCCTTCTTCTACATTGAAGTTCAACCCTTTTAGTACATGCAAAGCATTACTTCCCATCTGATAGGATTTATGCAGGTCTTTAATCTCGATCATTGTCGGCATAGTTGGCTCTTTATTTTCTCGCGATTTTCAATTCTGTAATAGGTCTCGCAAGTTGTTAAAATGTTACAAATGGTCCTGTAAATATTATGTTAAAATACCCTAACTACCGAAGTTTTCCGGTTTTATGACATTCCAGACTTTAACGCTGTCGCTGCCAGACAGACCAGATTTCACTTCAACGAAGATCCCGTCACTGATCCCCAATTCTACATCTCGTCTTTCAAAGTCCTGGTCGCCCACTGCAATTTCTACAAAAGGTGCCTTGGTATCAGGGTCAAATTGAATAAGAGCTTCTTTTAGTGCCAAAACACTGTCTGCCCTATCCAGGATAATGGAAGCATTGGCGCTTAAGCCTGCTCTTATGAACACTGTATCTTTTTTAGACAAGGTGCCTTTGATCTCAAATTGTATGGCACCGTTCTCCACATTACCCTTAGGGGCAATATAATCTAAAACAGCATCGAAAACCTTATTTTCTATAGCTCCTACAGTGATCTCCAAAGGTAGGTTTTCTTTGATCTTTCCTACCTCAGATTCATCTACTTTTCCTTCAAAGATCATTTTCTCCACATCAGCGATCGCGGCAATCGTTGTGCCTTCATTGAAATTGTTGCTTTCTATCACCTGATTACCAACTTCTACAGGCACTTCCAGAACCATTCCTGTAACCGTAGAACGGATCAACGTATTTGCAGCATTCCGAAAGCCGGCTGTTGTTCCCGTCTTGACGATATCATAGCGCTTATTTGCGGCATTATACGACTGGCGAGCCTGGTCAAAACTTACCTGGGCGCGTTCCAAGTCTACTTTTGAAATTACACCTTTATCGAACAGGCCTGTCTGCCTGTCCAAATTCCTCTTTTGGTCATCCAGTGCAATCCTCGCCTCGACAATGGCATTCCTGCCATCATTAAGTGCGTTCAGATTAGGAACTACCTTGATCTTTGCCAGCAAGTCTCCGGATTTTACATAATCGCCCCCTTCTACATATACCTCTTCTATTACCCCCGAAATATTAGGTTTGATAAGTACTTCTTCAAGGGGAAGAATACTCCCGGTTGCGACCGTTTTCCTAATTATAGTTTGAGTAGATGGCTTTTCGGTTTCATATACGATCGGATCTTCTGAATTCTTTTGATACAAGTAGTACATGGCCCCCCCAAAAGCAATGACGATCGTAATTAGAATAATAAGGGTGACTGATTTTTTCATTTTCTAGTGGTTTTATTCAGTTCGCAAGGCGTCTATTGGTTTAACTTTTATAGCACTTTGTGCCGGGATAAATCCTGCCAGTAAACCGGATGTTATCAGGATCAATAAAGAACCGCTAACAACACCGAGGCTCACACTTGGGTTTAAAAACATATCAACCGGGCCACTCATCTCAAGAATGGCGTTGATACCATAAATAAATAATGCGCCCATGACTATTCCGGCCATACCGGAAATTAATGTCAGGAAGATCGATTCCAGTAAAATCTGCTTTTTAATAGACCATGGATCCTCTCCGAGGGCCCGCCGTATACCAATCTCCTTTGTGCGTTCTTTGACGACTATAAGCATGATATTACTCACTCCGATGATTCCTGAAAGCAAGACAAGTATACCCACGAAGTATGCAATTACACGCATGGCGCCAAAGAGGCTTTCTACTCTGTTATATTGTTCATAGAGGTCAAAATACCCTATAGCACGCATGTCGTCCGGATGAATTTTATGCTTCTCTTTAACCACACCTACAATCCGTTCTTTGAGTTGTGTAATTGACGTACCATCATTAGCAGTTATGGCCATCCAGCCCACATTATCGGCCCTGTTGAATGCTTGTGAAAAGGCAGTAAATGGGATATAGATCTCCTTTTGTACTTCTTCCCCATCACCGTCAGTACTCCTTTTTTTATATGTTCCTACAACCAGGAAATTTACCCCCTGGATCTTGATATAGGTTCCCAACGGATCTTCTCCCAGGTCGTACAAGCTGCTTCTAACACCTTCACCAATAACGGCTATTTTTCGTTTTTGCTCTATGTCCAATTGATTGAGAAAGCGACCTGAGGTTATTTTCATGGGGTCTTGATTAATGATCTCCGGATAATCCCCATATATGTTGAAAGCTCCAGTCTTTATACCCCGTACTACATTATTGCCACCGCGAAATCCTCCGAGCTGGTTTCGTGGAGAAATAAATCTCAAATTTGGAACCTGCTCGCGGATCAAAGCAACATCCTGAATTTTATAATTGAATCGCCTGCCTCTTGGGAGCCCTTTATAGGCTTTTGTCGTAGAGCGTGTCCACATAAACATGGTATTTGTGGCTATGTCCCCAAAATCTGCCCTAATGCCATTCTCCAGGCCTTTCCCTGCAGCTAACAGGATAATAAGAATAAGGATGCCCCAGAAAACGCCGAAGGCTGTCAATACCGTCCTGAACCAATTTTTGGTCAGCACTTCTAATATTTCTTTCCAGCGATCTCTATTAAACATGAAATGATTATTCGTCTTTTAAGGCATTTACTACGTGAATCTTTGCGGCCCGCCATGCCGGAAAAAAACCGGCTACTGCCCCTGCAATGATCAACACGATCACAGTAGTGAAGGCAACAGTAAAACTCACTGATGGATTTTCAACATAATCGACCTCAATATTGGGTCCGACTAGTTCTAATAAACCCATACTCGCTATTAGTCCTGCAAATCCGGATATTGCGGTTACAAAAATTGATTCCTGAAGTATCATCCCCACAATAGACCAGGGTTTAGCGCCAAGCGCTTTTCGTATGCCTATCTCCCGGGTTCTGTCTTTAACAACTATAAGCATGATGTTGCTCACGCCAACCACACCCGCTATTATGGTACAAATACCAACAAACCAAAAAAAGAATTTAATGTTACCCGTGAGGCTGTAATATCGTTTGGCTTCCTCTAGAGAATTCCAAGTGCTCACAGCACTTGTATCATCGGGAGCCACTATATGGGCCTCTTTAAGATACGCTGTCAGCTCATTTTCCACAGCAATTGATTCCGCAACAGCTTCTTCGAAAGTGGCAGCTGGTTGAAAGGTATAGGACAAATTATTGATCCTATCTGCACCATTAAATACTCGCTGCGCCGTGCTAATAGGGATAAAGATCCGTTCCTCTTCCCGTTCTCCCCCCATATCGCCGTAGACACCAATGATTTTAAATTTTATCCCCGATATATCGAGAAATTCTGCCATGACATCCTCCCCTTTCGTAACTACTTCACGTTTGATCTTATTACTGATGACGGCTACTTTTGAAGCGTTCTCCTCGTCTGATTGATTAATAAACCTACCCTGGGACATATATTCATTTTCAATAAACTGATATCCGGAGGAAACGCCCTGAACGCTATATCCCACAGCTTCATTCCCGTAATTGACCTGCACATTACGGACTCTGAAAACTGGCGACTTGTGTTCTAATTCCTCAGAAAAATGTTGTTGGATATAGGCGTGGTTCTCATTGCGAAGTTGTATAGGCCTGCCGGGATTGAGGCCTTTGTATTCTTTGGTAGTCACCTCAGTCCATACCCAGATCCTATTGCTGGCGTCTGCAGCAAATTCACGGGCAATACCATTCTGCATACCCTGGCCAAACCCTAATAATACGACAAGGATAAATATTCCCGAAGCGACAGATAATCCTGTCAGGAAAGTTCGCAATTTGTTTTTGCGGATCGTATCAAAAATTTCCTGCCATCTTTCCAGATCAAACATGACTGTTGATTGAATTGCGTGGTATTACAATAAGACTTTCAAGAAATCCTTTTGTTACACTATCTGCCGATAAAAACTGTTAAATTTTCAGGCCTAACCTTGCCTGGGTTTACGAAATATAAAATAGAAGAGCACGCCTATCAAAATATATGGGATGGCCATTAGGTAAACTATCCCATTATTGATCCCTTCTGCCAGGCTAGCATCCTGTCCGCTTTCAATGACTGCGCGACACATAGCACATTGCGCTGAGCTCACTAAAGGCAAGAACAGCAAGGCCGCCATAAAGATCCAATTTTTAATCATATTGCTAGACATAATATGGTGAGATCATTAGGTATACGACTACACCGCTAATGGCAACATATAGCCATATCGGGAATGTGATCTTTGCCAGTTTTTTATGCTTGTCAAACTGTTTTAAATACCCGCGTGCATAGGTCTTGAGTACTAAGGGCACTACGGCAATTGAAAGTAATATATGGGAGACAAGGATAAAAAAGTATAGCGGTCTTAAAATGCCCTCGCCACCATAAGATGTGCTCTCTGATGTCATATGGTAAGCTACATACATAAGTAGAAATAAACCAGAAAGTATTACACAGCTAGTCATCAGTTTTTGGTGCAGGGAAGGATGCTTATTTTTTATGGCCCAGACTGCGAATAGTAACAAAACTGCAGTAGCAGCATTTATGGAGGCATAGATAGGTGGTAAAAAGGTCAGCGGCTCTACATCCGGGATCTTTATTCCAAACAGTGCAGCTACAACAACTGGAATAATAATAGATACTACATTGATCAACCTATTTACCCTGTTCTCATTCACTCTTGCAGTAATTTTGATATATCCTCCTTGAGTATGCTGATCTGTTCTTCCATGCCTTCACTATTTGTGCCCTGGGCCTGTGTAATCGTACCGCGATAGTATATTATTGGATTCCCTTGGCTATCACGTCTTGAACGAATGTAACCCTCCTTGTCAATAAGCGCGAACAAACCGGAGTGCTCAAAACCACCGGGCACATCCTGCATTTCGGCAACATATATATTAAAGCCTGCGTTGGCCAGATCATAGATTGCCTCTCTATCGCCAGTGAGCAAATGCCAATCGAGATCTGTGATCCCATATTCTTCGGCATATTGCTTAAGCACTATTGGGGTGTCGTAATCCGGATTGATCGTGAACGAAGCAAAGGCCAGATCTTCCATTTCTTCAAATTCATTTTGGATATCTACCAGATTCTTGTTCATAACAGGGCAAATAGTCGGGCATGTTGTAAAAAAGAATTCAACAATAAAGACTTTTCCATTATAATCCTCATTACTTATCAAGAGGCTATCCTGATTCAGAAAATTAAAGGCTGGTACGCGGCGTTTCTCGCCATTCAGGGTTACATAGGCCAGTTTGGCATTAGGATCTGGCATATGCATTCTCTTGCTATCTATCACCTTGTCATCCCGAAGTCGATCATAGATCTCAGGAATTACCAGGATCCCAAAGATCACGACGATTATCAAAAGACCTATATAGCCGTATTTCTTCTTCATCAATTCTCTCTTTTAGCCGTATTCTTTTTAAGCGCCAGCCTGTATTCTGCCAGGATGATCTTGACATCATCTTCCATTTTATTATTGAGATCGGCTACAGATGTGGCGTCAAAACCATATTTCATTCCCTCGTCTTCATCCTGGTCTCTTCCCCGTAGTTGCTTGTCCTTATCTATAATAAACACATACTTGGATCCCAGGTCTTCATCCAGGCTCAAGGAAGTTTCCAAAGAAGTAAAAAGCGATCTTATCTGTGCTTCGGAGGCAAAAACAAAATGGTAGTTGCGTGTGTCTGTAAACCCCGACAATTCCTCCTCAATAATTTGGACTTTATCTTCAGTGCCTTGCGCAGCGAGCATGATCACCTGAAAATCATTGAATTCATAAAAAGGCTTATAGATCTTCTGATTCAAGTTAAAGACATTCCCTTTTTTTATTTCAGGTTTATTTCCTAAAAATCCCAGGATAGTGATCTTGTCGGCAAAAGTAAATTCCGGGTTAATTTCTGAAATATCAGCTACCTGAGCCGTCAATACAGGGAGCTTCCCAAAATTATTAATCCCCGACGCAAAAAACAGATATGCCACCAGGGGTAAGATGAAGAGTACCACTAAAACGAAGGTCTTTTTCATAGGGAAATCGTCAGTGGGACAAAAATAAAAAAGACGGTTCGAAAACCGCCTCTATCGCCTGTTAATTTGCTGTTAGAAGTCCCAGGTTACGTATCCGGTCTTAAAAATATTATAGATATAATCTGCCTCGAACAACAAAATAGCAATTAGATAACAGACCAGAAATATCGGGGTCCAAACTACGGCTCTGCGCAAACTGCTTTTTTCATCTCGCATGTGCATAAAATCCCAGGTGATATAATAGGCTTTCACGAGGGTTAGAACGATAAAAATCCAATTTAAAACTTTCATCCCGATAAAATAATTCTTAGTCAGGATTTCAGGTTTGGTAATACCTAATCCTACTTCTACAGCTGTCACAATCGTAAGGAAGACCAAGACGCCCCAAATTTTGGTGACGTTCGATTTAAACTTCAACAGCCCTCTAAAAATCTCTAATTTATGCTCGTGTGCCATGCAGCAAATCTTATTTAATTATTATACTAAGTAGAAGAATGTAAATACAAAAACCCACACCAAATCTACAAAGTGCCAGTACAATCCGACTTTTTCCACCATTTCATAATGGCCCCTTCTTTGGTAGGTGCCAAGGATGACATTGAAGAATATAATTACGTTTATCACAACACCTGAAAAAACGTGAAATCCGTGAAAACCTGTTATGAAGAAAAAGAAATCAGCGAATAAGCGACTTCCATATTCATTTCGAACAAGATTGGCTCCTTCTACGACACGTACGGCATCGTTTACCTTTTCAAGACTCTCGGCTCTGCTCAACAGGGTTTTTTCTCCATCTTCATTGATGGTCTCTGTACGTACTAATATATTGTTGTCTGCTTTTAAACCAGTGATAACTTCATTGACACTATAGGTAGTAAGTGCACTCTCATCTTCAAACCAAACACCTTCATTCTTCAATTGTGTTATTCGTTCCTCATCCAATACGGCTGCAAAATCAGCCAGCGCTGCCCGTTCACCTGTGTCAGATTTAACAAATTGTAATACTCTACCGCCTTTCGTTTCAAGAGCTCCATAATCGCCCCGAATAAAAGTAGCCCATTCCCAGGCCTGAGAGCCAACGAATATCAGACCCCCAATAATTGTCAGGAACATATAGAGAACTACCCTTTTCTGGATCATTCGATGCCCGGCATCAACAGCCAATACCATGGTAACAGAAGACATGATCAATATGAAGGTCATGAAAGCTACATAGTACATCGGGTAATTTCCGTGGAAAAAAGGAACGTGGGTAAAAACCTCATCTGCAATGGGCCAGGTTTCAATGAACTTGAATCGCGAAAACCCATAAGAAGCTAAAAATCCTGAGAAAGTCAGGGCATCTGAAACGATAAAAAACCACATCATCAATTTGCCATAACTGGCACCGAGAGGACGATTTCCGCCTCCCCAGACATTTTCTTCAGATACCGATGAAACCGTAGAATTCATAAATTAAAGTTATCGAGTTAGTTGAGTCGTAGCAAATTTACATTTTTTTTATCCACATAAAAGCCCGTTCTACATAGAAAACGATCAGATTTAAACATCCTTATTTAAAGAAATAAAAAAAGAGGATCAAATACACCCATAGCAGATCCAGAAAATGCCAAAAGGTAGCACCCAGTTCCATCCCGAGCATGTTAGCTGAACTGTACTTATTTCGTATCTGTTTTACAAGAACTACTAAAAGTGAAATTAAACCGGCCACCACATGAGCGACATGGACCATGGCTATAAGATAAATATAGGACATGGTGATATTACTGGTGGGGCCGGTAAAATAATAGCCCTGATCTACGATCTGGGTAAATCCCATGAATTGAAGTGCGATAAAAATCAACCCCAGTACCAGGGTGATAGCCAAGAATATAGTAGTCGGACTATGTTGATCTTTTTTTCGTGACCTCAATGCCGCTATATAGGTAAAGCTACTTAGTATGATAATTGCCGTACTGTAAAAGAAAGCCGAGGGAAGTTCCAGGTTATCCAGCCAATCTTTGCGCGAGCTACTAACAATAAATGCGCTGGTCCAGCCTGCAAATGCCATGAGGAGACTTATGATGCCAAACCAAAGCATCATTTTTTTTGCTCTAATATTCTTTTCTTCGGGAGTCCCCTGTGTTAAGTCCATCTGTTATACGAATTTATCGATCACAAAAACTATTTGCATAAGTGTAATGTAGCTCACACTGGCCAGCATTAGTTTTCGGGCAGTTTT
>JAOTYW010000100.1 GCA_029861705.1 Flavobacteriaceae bacterium | reverse complement strand
TACGCCATTGATAGTGGGATTCTCCGGATGTTTAAATTTGTCAGGATATTTCTCGTTGATCTGTTTTCGTAGTTTTCTACCCATGGCGATCAATTCTTCGGCCTTAAAATCCTGGAGTCCGGAAAAATTTTGTTGCGGATCAACGATGGCGTAAAAATTACCTCCATAGGCCACATCAAATGTGAGCTCACCGAGATCTTCACTTATAACTGTTAATCCTGTTGCTGCCAGGTAGGAGGGAACATTCGTAAATCTTACCCAGCCAACTTCCTCGTCTATTATTTCGTACTCAACTAGAACCAGTCCTGCCGGGGTTTCCATCCGGATCTTTCCTTCATTTTTGGGTTTTATCAATCCCTCCTGCAAGCCGATTGTAATGGTGCCAATCGTTCCATGACCGCACATGGGAAGACAACCACTTGTTTCAATAAAGAGGACACCAAGATCATTTTTCGGATCGGAAGGGGGGTATAAAATACTGCCACTCATCATATCATGGCCCCGGGGTTCAAACATAAGTCCGGTTCGGATCCAATCGTATTCCTTCAAAAAATGCTGTCGCTTTTCGCTCATGGTTGCCCCTATGAGCTCGGGTCCTCCTTCTGCTACGAGGCGGACCGGATTACCACAGGTATGTGCATCGATACAACGAAAAACGTGTTTAGCCATGAGAACTGATCAAATGGGTTTATCAGAAGTTTCCCCATTGATCAATCGGGATATGCCAAGGGGGTTTGAATTTTTTAGTGCATCGGGGAGTTCATTATCGGGCCAGCTTTGGTAGGCTACGGGTCGGGCCCAACGCTTGATGGCGTGGATACCCACTGCCGTAAACCTGGAATCGGTGGAAGCTGGAAAGGGACCTCCATGCACCATGGATGGACATACCTCCACGCCTGTCGGCACACCGTTAAATATGAGTCGGCCTACCCGATCTTTTAACGCCTCTACAACCCCTGAATGTTCTTTCAATTCGTTTTCTTCACCCAGAATGGTACCGGTAAGTTGCCCTTCCAATTCCCGAATAATGGTTTCCAATTCGGAAGCATCGTCTGCCTGGACGATAATCGAAAAAGGCCCAAAGACTTCCTGGTGTAAGGTAGGATTCGCCAAAAAAGTATCGCCATCAACCGTTAATAGTCGTTGTTGTGCCACATTAGGAGGAACATCTTCGGTAATGTCGGCCACAACAGAAGTCCCTGTTTGTGCAGATAGGGTTTCTTTTCCTTTTTTAAAGTTTTGATAAATGTTGGGATGCAGCATGACACCGGGTTCTTTCTGTCCCAGGGCATTTCCGAGGGCTTCAGCAAATACATCCAGTGACGGACTTTTCAATCCGAGGATCAATCCAGGACATGTACAAAACTGTCCGACTCCCAGGGTGATAGAATTTGCATATTGAGCTGCCCAATATTCCCCTTTCTTTTCCAGGGAAGATGGCAAGGCTACAACAGGGTTGATACTTCCCATTTCGGCAAAAACAGGAATCGGTTCTTCCCGTTCTGCTGCCATTTTAAACAAGGCCGTACCCCCGGCTATACTGCCGGTAAAACCTACCCCTTTTACGCCAGGGTGTTGTACTAACGCTTTTCCGACATGATAGGAATTACTATTCAGGTTGGAGAATACGCCATTGGGCATTCCTGTATCTTTTGCGGATTTTAGAATTGCAGAGGCTACAAGTTCGCCAGTGCCGGCATGCATGGGATGGCTTTTTACAATAACGGGGCAACCTGCTGCCAGTGCACTGGCCGTATCACCTCCAGCTGTTGAGTAAGCGAATGGAAAATTGCTTGATCCAAAGACGACAATAGGCCCTAAGGGATGCAACATTTTTCGTATGTCCGGTTTCGGAATTGGGGTCCGATCCGGTAAAGCTGTATCAACAGAGGCCTCCACCCATTCGCCTTTCTCTACCAGGTCGGCGAACATTCGGAGTTGGCCCATCGTCCTACCTCGTTCTCCTCTAGCCCTGCCTTCTGGTAGTCCGGATTCTGTCATGTACACCTCGATCAAGTCATCTCCCAGTGCCTCCATCTCATCGGCGATTGCTCTGAGAAATAAGGCCTTCTTTTTCCCTGTGATGTTTTGGAATATTTGAAAGGCTTCAGCTGCTAATTTTACTGCTTCGTCAATCTCTTTATCATTGGCTTCATAAAAGAGCCAGGGATTTTCAGAATTCGTTTTGGGATCGAAGGAATGAAAAGTGATCGGCCCTTGAGCAGATGCTTGGTTTCCAACATAGTTTTTTCCGCTGATCATAAGTTGCATTTAGGTTGAAAGGTCTGCGACTGTCAAATTTTTGTAGTCGGGAAGTTGGGGTCTGCTTTTTATTCCAGCCTCAATTATTGAAAGGACTCGTTCTCTTTCCGGGCCTTGTAAGGGAAGTCTGGGTGGTCTTACGTTTTCGGTTCCCAAGCCTGTGGCAACTTCAGCCAGCTTGATATTCTGTACTAATTGGGGGTTAATATCCAATTCCAATAAAGGCAGAAACCACTGATAGATCTCCGTGGCTTCCTTGTGTCTGCCAACCTTTTGCAATTCATAGATGGCCACCGTTTCAGCAGGGAAAGCGCAAACCAGGCCAGCGATCCAGCCATCAGCACCCATCATCAAACTTTCCAGTCCCAGAGTATCAACTCCGGTCATAATGGCGAGTCGGTTTCCAAAGAGATTTCTGAGTCGGGTTACATTTGAAATGTCACGCGTAGATTCTTTGACGGCTTGAATGGTATCTTCTTTTAGGAGCTCATCAAACATAGCAGGTGTTACTTCAACTCCATAATCCACGGGGTTGTTGTACACCATAATGGGGAGATCGGTCGCCCGTGCTACTGCCTGGAAATAAGCCACTGTTTCGTAGTCCGTGGCTTTGTAGCGCATGGGTGGTAGCATCATGAGTCCGCTTGCGCCCCACTCCTGAGCATCTATTGCAGCCTGAACGGCCCCTTTAGTAGTTTGTTCTGCAATATTAAGGATGACAGGAACTTCTGAACCAACATGACTTACCGCAGTCTGCGTTAAGATCATTTTTTCGTCCTTAGAGAGCGTACTGGCCTCTCCTAACGTACCCCCTAATACAATGGCAGATACTCCGGCATCTACTTGTGCTCGTATGTTCTTCTGGAAAAATTCCAGGTCCAGTTGGTCTTCAGTGGTAAACTTCGTGGTCACGGCGGGCATCACCCCTTTCCATTGAAAATTCATAGGTATCTTCTTATTTGAATTGTCGATTGAAACTCCGTCATTACGGAAGATTAAATGTACTTTAATTCTCTGACTTTTTTAGCACGAATAACAGCTTAGCTGTATTGATTCAGTATGTTTTCGTACAATTCCTGTTTCCCGCTAATTTGTTCTGGTTCCCCTTTTTCCCAGGCATAAGTATAGAGGTCTTTTAATGTAAGTTGACCTTGAGAAAACTGAGCTCCTTCTCCAGAGTCGAAGGAGCTGTATCGGCCGCTGAGCATCGACTCGTATGGGGAGTTTTTTAATACTTCGTCTGCGATCAGGAGCGCTTTTGCAAATGTATCGGCCCCCCCGATATGAGCCAGAAATATATCCTCGAGATCGGTAGAATTTCTGCGCGTTTTGGCATCGAAATTTATTCCTCCTCCCTGGAGTCCGCCTGACTTGAGGAAAACGAGCATGGCTTCTGTTATTTCCAAAACGTTATTTGGAAACTGGTCTGTATCCCATCCATTCTGATAATCTCCCCGATTGGCATCTATGCTTCCCAGCATTCCGGCGTTGGCGGCTACTTGCAATTCATGTTGAAAGGTGTGTTGTGCCAGGGTGGCATGGTTGACTTCAATATTTAATTTGAAGTCTTCTTCGAGCCCATAGGCCCTAATTGTATTAATAGAAGTGGCTGCATCAAAATCGTATTGATGCTTAGAGGGCTCCATAGGTTTAGGCTCAATAAAGAAGGTGCCCTTAAACCCTTGAGAGTGGGCATAGTCCTTGGCCATGTTTAGAAACTGGCCTATGTGATCTTGCTCTTTCTTCATATTTGTATTCAAAAGGGACATATACCCTTCGCGTCCGCCCCAAAACACATAATTTTCACCCCCTATGGCCATCGTGGCATCCAGTGCGATCTTTACCTGTGCTCCTGCATGTGCCACTACGTTAAAATTGGGATTCGATGCAGCGCCGTTCATATAGCGCGGATGTGAAAATAGATTGGCAGTACCCCATAATGCCTTAACCCCAGAGGCGTGTTGCTTTTGTTTAATATATGCTACGATCTTCTCAATCCGTTTTTCAGATTCGGCTAGTGTTTTTGCCTCGGCAACCATGTCGAAATCATGAAAGCAGAAATAATCGAATCCCATTTTTGTGATAAATTCAAATGCTGCATCGGCCTTGTCTTTGGCAGCCTGTATGGGATCACTAGATGCATTCCAGGGGAAGATTTTGGTGCCTGGACCAAAGGGATCTCCTCCGGTGCCACAGAGGGTATGCCAATAGGCCATGGCGAATTTAAAATGCTCACGCATAGACTTGCCTTGTACCAGCTGTTCTGCATTGTAATATTTATAAGCAAATGGGTTGTCGGAACCTTTTCCTTCATAGGTGATGGCGCCAATTCCTTTAAAAAATTCTTTATCTCCAAGAACAACCATATCTAAAATTTTAGTTGTTAATAATCAAATTCAGTTCTTTTTTCCAATGCTCATAAGCAATTTGGTACGGTGTCTTCTCCTCTAAAGGGGTGTATGTTCTGAGATGATCTTGTCCTAAATACTCCGAAAAGGCTTCGTATCCGCTTTCAGTAATAACACAAGCCCTGCCGGCTCCTATGGCTCCTGTGGTATCAAAGATTTCGATCTCTTTTCCAATCAAAGTAGCAATAGTCATGGCGAAGATCTCGGATCGAAACAGATTATCGTTAGCTGCGCGAATAATTTTTGGGTCAACTCCATCATCCCGCATGATCTCCATACCATAGACGAAAGAAAATGCAATACCTTCTAAAGCAGCTCGGCAAAGGTGTGCTTTGGAGTGCCTATTCAAATTCAGATTTATGAAATGGGTGCCCACTTCTGCATTGTTCAGCATGCGTTCCGCCCCATTGCCAAATGGAATCACACAAACCCCTTCCGATCCTACCTCAATTTCGGCTGCCATTTGGTTCATCTCTTCATAGGAGGACACAGAAAGGTTATTTAGCAACCATCGATATTGAATTCCTGCCCCGTTAATGCATAGCAACTTACCCACTTTCTCTTCCCTACCGGCACGATAATTTACATGGGCAAAATTGTTAAGTCGGGATGACTCTTTTACCGATAATGATTTAGTAATGGCATACAGCACACCGGATGTTCCGGCTGAGGCAGCTACTTCCCCGGCATGGAATACATTTAAAGCCAATGCGTTATTGGGTTGATCCCCTGCTCGATATAGGATGGGCGTGCCTGCAGCCAATCCGGACTGTTGGGCACCCGCATCAGAAACAGCGCACTGGCGACTAAATGTTTCTACTATTTCAGGGAACTTGTCTGATTCAAAGTTAAAATGATCTAATACCATGTCTGAGATCTGATCTGTGGTAAAATCCCAGAATATGCCTTCAGATAATCCGGGAATGGTTGTATTCACGGTATTGGAAAACCGGTAGGCAATGTAATCTCCCGGCAACATGAATTTGTAAACCTTCTGAAAGAGTTTGGGTTCATTCTCTTTGATCCATCCTAGTTTGGAGGCCGTAAAATTACCCGGAGCATTTAGCAATTGTGTATCGCATTTCTCCTTCCCGATTTTCTCATATGCCAGATTACCGATCTCAACAGCACGACTATCGCACCAGATAATAGCATTCCGTACTGTGTTTCCTTCTTTATTGATCAGGACCAAACCATGCATTTGGTAAGCTATCCCGATTCCTTTGATAACCTTGTCAGACACTTTAAATTCTTCCTTGATACGTCTAATTCCTGCGCATACATGCTGCCACCATTCTTCCGGATCTTGTTCTGCCCAATCTTTTTTGGGGGCATTAATAGCCATTTCAACGGCAGGTTCCTTTACCACGCCCAGGCTTTTTCCGGTCGACATTTCCACTAAGGCGATCTTGATGGATGAGCTTCCGACATCAACTCCCAAATAATACATAGAAGGCTATTATAGGATGAAGAACCTAAGGTATATTAAATTCTGTAAAAATGAGAGTTCATGCGAACAGATGGCTTTCGGGTTATGGGAAGTGAAGTCAAATGTTTATACCGAGAAAATTGGTTCAAACTTCGATCTCCTTGCCCTGAACAGCAAGTTCTATTGGGAAGTCAAATGAATTCTTTGCCATAAACGACTCGAAGGCTTTTGTTCGATAGTCATCGTCATGAGCCGGATCGTGATGGAAGAAAATGAGTCGGCCTGTCTTGGTCCTGGACGCAAATTCGGAACAGATCTGCATCGAGCTGTGACCCCAGCCAATCTTTTTCATGTATTCATCACTTTCGTATTGGGAATCATGTATAAGCAGGTCGGTTTCAAAGGCCAGATCAAAACCAGAAATCCATTGATCTTCCTTGTATAATTCCAATTGCCCGATCATGGGTTCATGATCTGGGATATAGGTCAGGGTCTTACCTCCACAAGCTATCCTGTAACCTAAGGTTGGCCCCGGGTGGATAATGAATGCCGAGCTCACTTTAAAGGAGCCTATTTCTATCTTGGATCTTCCCAATTCGTGGATCTTTGGCTGAGATGGTATATCGCGCAGGATCACCGGAAAGAGTGGCGGGGACAGGAATCGGGTGAGCCTCGTTTGCAAAGGATATATACTTCCGCCGGGCCCCCAAATATGGATTTCTCGATTCGGATCGAACAAGGGCTTGCAAAAACCCAATCCCTGGATATGATCCATGTGTAAATGGGTCAATAAGATATCAAGGCGTTTCTTGGGATCATATTTATCGAAATCAATGCCGATAATTCCAGTACCGGCGTCAATAATAAGTCGCTCGTCTTCATGAACAACTTCAATGCATGGGGTATCACCCCCATACTTTTGATTTGCAGGTGTTGAGGTGGGGTATGCACCCCGGGTACCATGTAGAATAACCTTCATATATCGATCGGATTATCCCAGAATATGGCTATTGCGCCAACAAATTCCTGGTCACGTCCGATTATGGGAATGGCCGTCACTGAGATTTGTATAGAACGCCCGTCAAAACTTTTTACCCAAAACGTTTTGTGTGCAGGAACATGTTTCTGAATGGAAGTTACCAGGGGAAGTTGTTCTGGTGGTACCGCATTACCGTCTTCATCTGTCGGAAAGAACGCAGTGCTCCACATCTCCATGGGCATTTCCCCAGTTTCTTCAAATCTTCGCCCCAATAATCCCTCTGCAGGGGCATTGTAAAACATAAGATTTCCTTTCGGATCTACGAGGAAAACAGGGACATTAAGACAGTCGGCTAACTGTCTGCTCAGGATGATCTCTATGGCGCGGCTCGACATACTAGAATAGTTAGTAGGGGGGTAGTACTTTTAAATATACGAAAAATAGGTATTAAGCCACATGAATTCCCTTATCAATATAAAATAGGTCTTTGAATACCTATAAAAAGTTTGTGGATACGAAATCCCATAGTATATTTGCCTCCGCCTAGATTGTTTAATTCAAAGCTGAGTATTTTTAGGCAAATTTGCAAAAAACACAATGTCTTTAAAGCTAACTGTTGTTAGCGCCATTTTTGGTAAGACAATTGGTCTGGTAGTTCAGTTGGTTAGAATACCTGCCTGTCACGCAGGGGGTCGCGAGTTCGAGTCTCGTCCAGACCGCAAAGAAGTAAATCCTTTTCACGCAAGTGAAAGGGATTTTTTTATGGCATAGCTTCAAGTTTACTTGAAAGCCATGGCCCCAAAAAACAGAACCGACGAAGTCGGTCAAAGGATTACTTCTTTGCAGACCCACTCTTTGTGCAGATTTCCGAATGTAATGAGGAAAGCAATCCCGTCAATTTAACGAAGTGCTTGTTTGGTAGGTAAGCGCTCCATTTTAAAAGTATTTTGTTATGCTCAGCCGAAGAAAACTGTCATTTTTAAAATGAGATAGAATTAGTTCCTTAGAATTGATATTACCCAAAAATCGTGCTTCCAATTCTGCCCTAAGGCTACTACCAAATCTCCTGGAAGCTTCAAGACCAAATAGTTTACTACTGGATTCATTATCAAAAATTCCTCCTAGTAAAATTGAAGTGTCATGGGTATCATTAAATGCAATTCTACTGCCTAAGAAGATATCGTTCTGCAAGCCATTTAAACTTAACTGGTCTCTATCATCAAATAGATATTCTCCTAATATTCCCAAATCAATTCCCGAGTTCCCGATATTACTTATTGTGAATTCCACTCCGGCAGTGAGGGCAAAAAAGTCTTGAAAATCGTTTGACCTGTAGATAGACTCCATTTTCCAAAGGAAAGCATGATGCGTAATTTGGAGGTCTAAACTTGTTTGATTGATAATGGGGTAAAAAGCAGTAATATTTCCATCGCTATCAAATTCAAATATGGGCTCTCTTCCCGTACCGTAAAAATGTGAAATCCCTAAATCAATCACATTAAAGCTATGACTATATCGCAAGGCAAAATCCTGATGCCACTCCTTCTTAGAGCTTTCATAATTTATATCATCCGAAGTAATAACAGTTGGAAACCTCAATCGTCCTTGTGCTCCTGGAAAAGTGCGTTTTCTGTGGTACGGAAGGTAAAAGAAATCTAAAACTCCGAAGTCGGTATTGAGAGAATAATGAATCATAGGTTGTCCTAATTTCTTCTCTCCATCAAAACTTTCAACGGCATCCGTTTGATTGACAATATCTACAAGGTGGTTGCTTTCCGTGACTCCCCAAAAAATCTTTTTTATACCTATACTTACTTCCCAATTATTTTTGATTTTCTGATAATACAATTCTCTGATATCCCAATGCGTTCTTTCTCCATCAATATCCCATCTATAAAATCCCTCAAAGTTTAAGCTCTCATAAGAATCGTTCCATTCGGCGGTGTACTTTGGATATAATGCCATACTGGGATAATGGCTTTTCTGGTCAGTAAATGACGGATCTTGATAGAAATACCGGTACCCCAATTCAACATCCAGCTCAAATTCATGATTAATAGCCCTGCCTGGATCATCATCTGTTTGTGCAAATACTGAAACAGTCAGGATCCCAATTAATAAAGCGATATGTATATCTCGAAGTTTCATTTAATTCTGATTTAGAAGCCGGAGATCTTAATCCAGATATCCGGCGTCATATTGACTATTCTTGTTAAGTTCTCTTTAAAGCATTCTGGGTAAAATCTTCATCGGAAAAATCAACATCAAAATTGTAATTATCAAATCTCAACAAGGTCTCCTTATTACTTTGATGGTTAACCATATTAAGTGTTGAAGCCCGCCAGAATTTATTTTTATAAAGGTTATAACCCCTATACGATAATGTCTTGAGAAGGGAATTCTTTCTATCGTAGAATTCAATTTTCTCAATTCGATATCCTTTATTCTTATTGTAACTAACTAGGCGCCTGGTATATCCCGATTTTGGATCTACAGGATCTTGTTCTACTAATAGCAACCCGTCCTTTTCTTTTATGAACTTGTACGTGTACTTTTCAATTTCTTGCGAAGACAAATCCTCATAGGCAAATTCA
>JAOTYW010000282.1 GCA_029861705.1 Flavobacteriaceae bacterium | reverse complement strand
AGGGTACCAGTAATCCCACCTTTACTAAGTAATTCACTGCTTATGAGCGCATTAGAATTGTTTAAATAGAGAATCCAAAATTCCTCATGTGGCAAATGCGCGATCTTTGAATGTAAGATCTGATAAGCCGAACGACTCTCGTTAACCGTATGTTTTTTAAGTATAGGTTCAGCTTGCATGCGTCTGCCCAGTTCTATAGCAGCAAGTATTGTTGCTGCCTTGGCCTCTCCAATACCTTTAATATTTTGCAGCTCATTCCTGCGTATCGGAAGTAAGCGATGCAATTTATTCTCTGCTGAAGACAGGATCTGCTTACTAAGATCCAAGGCAGTCAGATCCCGACTCCCGGAACCGAGCAGAATAGACAAGAGCTCTGCATTTGTAAGGGCATTACTTCCGTTTAAGATCAGTTTTTCCCTGGGCTTATCTTCTGTAGGCCAATCTTTAAGGGCCATATACTCTATAATTTTGTATCACTTTTAAGACAAATAACTCCTTTTTTACTGTATTTTTCCTGCATTCAAAAATTCATAAATGAAATCCCTCTTTGAAGAATCTGCATATAACGAATTACTGAACCGTCTCGATCAATTAAATGAGAACAGCCAGAGACAATGGGGCAAAATGTCTGTTGGTCAAATGGCCTGGCATTGCCAGGTACCTTTAAAAGTAGCGGTGAAAAACAAGCCAAATTCAGGTAAGAAAGGGAATCCCCTGGTGCGTTGGTTCTTTAAGAAATCTCTGTATAATGATAAGCCCTGGCGAAAGGGATTGCCTACTTCTCCTATAGCAAAGGCTACCGAGGAAAAGGATTTCCATTCGGAAATGGCCAACTTAAAATCCTTATTACATGCCTGTTATGAAACCCGGAATAGGAAAGAGTGGCAACCACATCCCTTATTCGGGCATTTAACACCGCATCAATGGGGCATGATGGAATACAAGCATTTAGACCACCATCTAAGGCAATTTGGGGTGTAAAAAAACCCGGCCTTAGCCGGGTTCATTTTAATATTGGATATTCTTATTACTGATCCTGAGGGATCTTGATCTCCTTCATGGCTTCGGATTGTTTTTTGATCCGGTCCTTACCGCGCTTTATGGTATCCTCCAGTTCATTTAGTTTTTCTTCCGCCTTCTTGATCTTTTCTTCTTTTTGTTTTAAGATCTCTTCGTCTGAAGTACGTTCTTCGCGCTGTTTTTTGACACGCTCTTTAGCTTCCTCGACCTTTTTACGGCCTCGTACAAGTACTTCTTCCTTCTCCTGAAACTGTTCTTCAGTTTCTTTTAACCGTTCCTTGGCCATAGCAGCACGCTGCTGACCGAATTCTTTGCCAGAAAGATCGCCTTTGTTCTTACCATAGGCATTTCCTTTATTGGACTTATCTTTCTCTTTTTTGACTTTCGGACCTTTCTCCTCATCATCAGTTTCCATATCGTCATCGTCATCATAATCCTCGTCCCCGTCCTTCTCTTTGGCGTCTTTATTTTTGCCCTTATTTTCTGATGACTTCCCGCGTTCACCGCTCTTGCCCTTGGCTTTATCCTGCATTTCTTCTACTTCCTCCTCAACTTCTTCGACTTCTCCTTCAACCTCATCCTTGGACTTCTTGAGCTTATCTTTCTTTTTCTGGACCTGCTCTTTCTTCACTTTCGATTTGCCTTGAGCCTGTGCTTCTGCCGGCAAACTAATTGCCAGCAAGAACATGACTGCCAGGGCATAAATCATTTGATTTTTCATAAGATTACATGTTAGTGTTTAAATACTATCTAATTCCATCAAAGCTTCCTCTGCTTCTTTGGCCTTTGCATCGAGTTCTTCAGATGCTTCTTCTACTTGTTGTTCAACTTCTTCGACCTGTTCTATGGCCTTTTCCATTTCTGCCTCCGCTTTCTTCGTGTCTCGGCACGACAAGCTTCCGAATAGAAATAATGCAATAAATACGTAGGAAAATGTTCTCATTTTAATTGTGTTAATGATTATGGGTTGAACGAAAAATCAGGCCTAATATTGTTCCTAGGTAATCATATTTTCTTAGATAAAGCATTGAGGTCTAAACCTCCGTAATTCCCTGAGCTCATCAGAAGCAAAACGGAATTGGACAGGTCTTGTATGTCCAGGAATTCCTTAAACGATTCCGGATCTGTATGCGTTAGTAGATCTTCATTTCCAAAAGCACTTTTTATCTGCCCGGCATCGATAGGATCGAGTCTTTTAATTTTGAGGGCTTCCGGAGAATAGTAAACACACCCCAGATCTGCTCCATTTAATGCCCCATAATATTCCTTTAAAAATTCCGGATTCAGACTGCTGTAGGTATGAAGTTCCAGACAGGCGATCAATTTTTTATCAGGGTATTGTTCTTTGACTGCTTGTGTGGTGGCCATTACCTTGCTGGGAGAATGGGCAAAATCCTTAAAGATTACTGTATCGCCATTATCGGCCAATTTCTCAAGTCGCTTAGACGCGCCTTTAAAAGAAGGGATGGCTTCGTAAAACCCTTCTTCATCGATTCCCATATGTTGGCAGATCCATTTAGCTCCGGCCAAATTATTCATATTGTGCTTCCCGAAAATCTCAATAGGTAATGGACCTTCATTAGTTT